>CAZADK010000020.1:0-8985 GCA_964483855.1 uncultured Rhodoferax sp. | reverse complement strand
AACGAAACTCACAAGGAAGCCGAACGCCAATACGCGGCAATGCACGCGGCGCGGGGAAAACTCGGCGACGCCACTTTGAAACGCGGGCAGGCTCAGGCAACGGTCGCCCCGCTGCTGCAGCGTGCTGGCATCGAAGGCATCGACGGGCTGGCCGGAGCCATTGAAAGGTCCGACCAGCGGCGAGCGCTCATGGCCAGCAGCGCTGCGGCCGAAAAGGCCATCCGGGAAGCCGGCGACGGTTTGAATCTGGAGCAACTGCGGTCAGAGCTGGCCCTGGTGAACCTGTCAAACGTGCAGGCCGAACTCAGCGACCTGGTCACGCAGGAGGAAGGGTTGGTCGATCGGTTGGCCTCACTTTCGGCGCAAGGCCAGGCGGCCGCAACCGAGCTGCAAGCCATCGGTGGGACGGCCGATGCCGCCAGGGCCGAGGCACGCAGGCAGGAAGCCTTGGCGGCGATGTCCGATGTCGTGGAGCGCTACGTCAAGGTCTTCACGGCGGCAAGGTTGCTCCGGTGGTCGATCGAGCACTACCGCGACGCCAAGCAGGGCCCGATGCTGTCGGCCGCGAGTGTCATCTTCTCGCGCTTGACCATTGGCTCGTTCGAGAAACTCACCGTCGATTTCGAGAGCGAGCCGCCGAAGTTGCTGGGTCGACGCCCGAACGGGGCGATGGTCGCGATCGAGGGCATGAGCGAGGGCACGCGGGACCAGCTCTATCTGGCTTTGCGCCTTGCTGCCTTGCACATGCATCTTGGACACGCGCAGGTGCTGCCCTTCATTGCCGACGACCTGTTCATCAACTACGACGATGTCCGTTCAAAGGGCGGGCTCGAAGCGCTGGGGGAGCTGTCGAGAAAAACGCAGGTGCTCTTCCTGACGCACCATGACCATTTGCTGCCTTCGGTGCGTGAAGTGTTCGGAGCGACGGTCAACGTCGTACGGTTGTAGCAGGCCGGGTGTGCCACCCAACCTCGTAAGGGATCAGACACCATGCGCCACCGATGCTAGAAAACCTGATCGACAACCGCCTGATCACGTTGCATGGCCTGATGGTTTTCGCCGGTCTGGCGATCTACGTCATCGGCTCGCGCACCCGGCGTCAGCGCCGCCATCCGTCGGCGGCCGTCGCCTGGGTGGTGTCGCTGGCACTGGCGCCGGAGTTCGCGTTGCCGCTGTATCTGCTGTTCGGCAACCGCAAGGTGGCGCGGCGCGAGACGGCGTTGCACTCGCACAAGCCGGGCGATGGCAGCGCTGCACAGGTTGCGAAGGACGGGCGCACGGCGTTGCACCAGTTGGCCGACGCGATGGGGCTGCCGCCGGCCAGCCCTTACCAGGATCTGGTCATCCACGATGACGGAGAACAGGCCCTGGACAGTTTGCGCAGGTTGTTGCGCCAGGCCCGCCACACGCTGGACCTGTGCACCTTCCTGGTCGGAAACGATGTGCTCGGCCGCGAGATCACCGAACTGCTGATGCAGCGTGCGCGCGAAGGGGTGCGGGTACGGCTGCTGGTCGACGGGGTTGGCATCTACCTGGGTGGGCGTATCGACCTGCGTCGCCTGCGCGCGGCCGGCGTCGAGGCGGAGTTGTTTGTCTCGCCATTGCGCTCGATGTTGCCGGGCCGCACCAATTTGCGCAACCACCGCAAGCTGGTCGTCGCCGACGGTTGCCGCAGCTGGACCGGCGGCCGCAACCTGGCAGCGGAGTATTTTGTCGGCGATGCAGCGCACCTGCTGCCCAAGCCGCCATGGATCGACCTGAGTTTCGAATTCACCGGTGCGCTGGCGCAGCAGACGCAGCAGCGTTTCGACCGGGACTGGGCCTTTGCCACCGGCCGGACCCGTGTCGATACGCCTTCCCACTGTCCCGTGGTCGTTGAAGCCGGCTCCGCGACGGCGCGGCTGGTCGCCAGTGGCCCTGACCAGCTGGACGACACGCTGCATGTGCTGCTGGTGTCGAGTTGCTTCAGCGCCCGGCGCCGGATCCTGGCGGTATCGCCGTATTTCGTGCCCGACCCGGTGCTGCTGATGGCGTTGACGCTGGCGGCACGCCGCGGGCTCGACGTCGACCTGGTGTTGCCGCACCGCTCCAACCACCGGCTGGCCGATTGGGCGCGGCACGCGGCCTTGCGCGAGCTGACCATGGCGGGTGGCCGGGTCTGGCTGGCGCCGGACATGGTGCACGCCAAGGCGGTGGTGATCGACGATGACCTGGCGCTGGTGGGTTCGGCCAACCTGGACGAACGCAGTCTGTTCCTCAACTACGAGCTGATGATCGCTTTCCACGACGCGGCACCGGTGGCCGGTTTCGCCCGCTGGATCGACCGGCTGCGCGTCGGCGCCGAACGTTACCGGGGCGATCAACCAGGGTTGTTGCGCGAGATGATGGAGGGGCTGATACGCTGGCTGGCGTTCCAGCTGTGAGCGCCCCAGCCCTGGCTTCGCCAGGCCCCCAAGCGCCGCCAGCCCTGGCTTCGCCACGCCCCCAAGCGCCGCCAGCCCTGGCTTCGCCACGCCCCCCGAGGGGGTGCGAGGAAACTTGGCAGCGGCCCGGCATTTCGTCATGCGCCGCCGTGCAGCCGACGGCTGCTGCAGCGACGCTCAATCCGCGTCCCGCGCTGCCGGCGCGGGCCGATCGGTGCGGCCGGGCCGGCCCGTCCGTGCTTGCAGCCAGGTCAACCAGGCGTCCATGCCCTGGCCGGTGCGTGCCGACACCGGCAGGATCTCGATGTCCGGGTTGACACCTCGCGCATGGGCGATGCAGCGCTCCATGTCGAAATCGACGTAAGGCAACAAATCGGTCTTGTTGATCAGCAACAGGCGCGACGCGCGGAACATGTGTGGATACTTGGCCGGCTTGTCCTCGCCTTCGGTGACCGACATCACCAGCACCTTGGCTGCCTCGCCCAGGTCGAACAGTGCCGGGCAGACCAGGTTGCCCACGTTCTCGATCATCACGATGGAGTCCGGCGGCGGCTGCAGCTGCTCCAGCGCGCGTTGCAGCATCGCGGCATCCAGGTGGCAGCCGGTGCCGGTATTGATCTGCACCGCGTCAGCGCCGGTCGCACGGATACGTTCGGCGTCGTTGTGCGTGGCCTGGTCACCTTCGACGACGCTGATGTGCCAGCGCTCGCGCAGCGCGCGGATGGTCTGCTCGAGCAAGCGGGTCTTGCCCGAGCCCGGTGCGCTGACCAGGTTCAGCGCCAGTATGCCGCGGCCGGCAAACCAGCCACGGTTGCGTTCGGCCAGCAACTGGTTGCGAGCCAACAGGTCCTGCTCGAGTTTCACGGTACGCCCGTGCAGGCGGGCGTGCGCAGCGGCCGCGTCGTGCGCGGGTGTCGCAAGCCGGGCCAGAGGCGGTGCCGCCGATGCTGGCGCGGCGTGTGGATGGCCGTGTCCGTAGTCGTGGTCGTGTCCGTGGTCATCGCCGTGTCCGTGGCCATCGTCGTGGCCGTGGCTGTGGCTGTGCGCGTCGCCATCGCCGTGTCCGTGCGCATGCGAATGGCGTGTACCGTCCGCATGGGTATGCCAGCCGTCCGCCAGGCCCGCAGGTCGGGCCAGCGGCTCGGTGTTGTTGGTTGTTGTCGGGTCGGTGCCGGAGCAGCCGCAGGTCACGCACATGGTTTGGTCTCCGTGTCTCCCGTGTTTTTTTTCAGCAGATCCGGGGCAACTGCTCTGCGACCAGCATATCGACGACGCGCTGGCCACCGAAGCCGGTCTGCATGAACACCATGCCGGCCGGTTGATCGATGACCTCGCCGATGATGGCTGCGTCAACGCCGGCCGGATGTGCGCGCATCGCTGCCAGCACCACGTCGGCGTGTGCGGGCGGCACCACCGCCAGCAGTTTGCCTTCGTTGGCCAGGTACAGCGGGTCGAGGCCGAGTATTTCGCACGCGCCGCGCACCGCTTCGCGCAGCGGCAGGGCATCTTCGTCGATGCGGATCGCGACACCGGAGGCGGTCGCGAATTCGTTGAGCACGGTGGCCACGCCGCCGCGGGTCGGATCACGCAGGCAGCGTATCTCCGGGCAGACAGCCAGCATGGCGGCGACCAGCCCGGACAGCGGCTGGCAGTCGCTGCGGATGTCGGCCTCCAGCGCGAGCTGGTTGCGCGCCACCAGGATGGCCGCGCCATGGTCGCCCAGATGGCCGCTGACGATCACGATGTCGCCCGGCCGAGCGTTGCGTGCGGACAGGTCGATGCCCCGGGCAATCACGCCGATGCCTGCGGTGTTGATGAAGATCTTGTCGGCGGCGCCGCGCCCGACCACCTTGGTGTCGCCGGTCACGATCTGCACGCCCGCCTGCGCCGCGACCTGTTGCATGCTGGCCACGATGCGGCGCAGCAACTCGAGCGGGAAACCTTCTTCCAGCACCACCGCGCACGACAGGTACAGCGGTCGCGCGCCGCCCATGGCCAGGTCGTTGACGGTGCCAGCCACCGCCAGCGTACCGATGTCGCCACCGGGGAAAAACAATGGGTCCACCACATAACTGTCGGTGCAAAAAGCCAGCCGGTCACCCAGCGCCGCCAGTTCGGCCAGCGGCAACCGGGCCTGGTCTTCCATCGTCGCCAGCAAGGGGTTGTCGAACGGCGCGACGAAGACGTCGGCGATCAACTCGCGCATGGCCTGGCCGCCGCCACCGTGACCCATGTTGACGTGGGTGTCACGCAGCGTCATGTGGCCGTCGCCGCACTGGTTGTGGTGGCGGCCGGCGGCAACGCCATGCCGTGGCGCGCGTAGCGAAAATGCGCCGCGCACGCGCCTTCGCTGGAGACCATCAAGGCACCCAGCGGCGTCTGCGGCGTGCAGGCACCGCCGAACAGCCGGCACTGGGGCGGGCGGATCATGCCCTTGAGTACCTCGGCGCACTGGCAGTCACCAGGGTCGGCCACGCGCCGGTGCGCCAGCGTGAAGATGCGCTCGGCATCGAATGCGGCAAAACCCGCGCGCAGCCGGACACCCGAATGCGCGATCGAGCCCAGGCCGCGCCACTCGAAATTCTCGCGTGGCTCGAACACCTCGGCCATCGCCGCCAGTGCCAGCGGGTTGCCGTGTTCGGGCACGATGCGGCCGTACTGGTTCTCGACTTCGCAGCGGCCGTCGGCGATCTGATCGATCACCATGGCCAGCGCCTGCAACACGTCCAGCGGCTCGAAGCCGGCAACCGTGATCGGGCGCCGGTATTCGCGCGCGATGAAGTCATAGCAGCGGATGCCGATCACCATGCTGACATGGCCCGGCCCGAGGAAACCGTCGATCTGCAGTTGCGGCTCGTCGAGGATGGCGCGCAGCGTCGGGATGATGGTGATGTGGTTGCAGAATACCGAGAAATTGTGCACGCCATCGGCGCGCGCCTGCATCAGTGTCATCGCGGTGGCCGGTATCGTGGTCTCGAAACCCAGGGCGAAAAAGACCACCTGATGTCGTGGGTTGTCGCGTGCCAGTTGAAGCGCGTCGAGCGGCGAATACACCAACCGTACGTCGGCACCGTGGGCGCGCGCCTGCAGCAGGCTATGCTTGGAGCCCGGCACCCGCATCGCGTCGCCGAAACTTGCGAAGATCACGCCGGGTTGCCGGGCCAGCGCGATCGCGTCATCGACCCGCCCCATCGGCAACACGCAGACCGGGCAACCCGGGCCGTGCACGAACTCGACGGTGGACGGCAGCATCCGGTGGATGCCGTAACGGAAGATCGAGTGTGTGTGCCCGCCGCAGACCTCCATGATCTGCAGCGGCCTTTGCCGGCGCGATGCGATGCCGTCGAGCCGTCGTGTGATTGCGTGCACCAGCACGCGCGCCTTGGCCGGGTCGCGGAATTCGTCGACGTATTTCATGCCGGCCTGTCGTTGTCGGTGGCCGGATTGCCGTCTATCGCAGCCATCGCGGTCACCTCAGGTATCTCGGGTATCTCGGGTATCTCGGGTATCTCGGGTATCTCGGGTATCTCGCCCATCGCGGCCATCTCGGCCTGAGCCTCGCCCAGTTCGGTCAGCAGCGCCAGCGTGCGTTCGGCCTCCTGCGCGTCGATGCGACTCATGGCGAACCCGATGTGCACCAGCACCCATTGCCCGAGGCAGCTGTGTACCGGATGTGCGTCATCGACGATGAAGGCCACGTTGATCGTGCGCCACACGCCACCCACGTCGACGGTGGCCAGCTGGCGCTGGGCGTCGACGATGGCAACGATTTGTCCGGGAATGCCTAGGCACATGGTGATTCCGATGCGGGTGTGGCGGTCTGACCTATTGCCGTCGCACCCGCGTGCGCCAGTGCACGCGCGGCGGCGACGGCAGCCTGGCCCAGCGCGATGCCGCCATCATTGGCCGGTACTTGCCGGTGTGTCAATACCGTGAGGCCAGCATGCCCGAGCCGATGCACGAGTTGCTCCAGCAGGATGCGGTTCTGGAACACGCCGCCCGACAAGACCACGGTGTCCAGTTTGGCGTCTGCCGCGTGCGCCGCGCGCAGCCGTTGCACCATGCGTACGATCGCGATAGCCATCCCTTTGTGGAAACGCGCTGCGATCACGCCGACTGGCACAACCTGGTGCAGGTCATCGAACAGCGCCGGCCATATTGGCGCCGGGACGATACACGGCAGGTGCGCGCCGCCTCCCGCATCGATGGCGAACGGGTAGGCGCGCGCGTCGTTTTCCTGCTCCAGGGCAAGGGTATCGACGCAGGCCTCGAGTTGCATCGCCGCCTGGCCTTCATGGCCGATGGAGTCGAAGCAGATACCGCAGGCGGCGGCTACCGCGTCGAACAACCGCGCCGCCGAACTCGCCAACGGGCTGTTGACACCCGAGGCCAGCATGGCGTCAAGCACGTCGCGCGGCTTGGCCTGCAGTTGAGCCAGCAGCTCCAGCCCCGGGTAACGCTCTGCGAAAGCCGGCCAGCCCATCGCAGCCACCAGCTGCGCGTAGGTGTTGCGCCAGGGCTCGCGCATGGCCGCATCGCCACCGGGCAAGACTACCGGCTGCAGGCGCGCCAGCCGCGCGAACCCACGGTAGTCGGCGCGCAGGAATTCACCGCCCCAGATGCTGCCGTCGTCGCCGTAACCCGACCCATCGAGCGCGATGCCGAGCACGGGTGGCGTATCGGGCGCGACGCCGTTCTCGGCCAGGCACGCGGCGATATGCGCATGATGGTGCTGCACCTCCACGACGGTAGCGCCGGTGGCCACGGCGATGGCGCGGCCGGTGCTGCCCGCCAGCGACTGCGGGTGCCGGTCGATAGCGATCTGCGCCGGCTGGTGGTCGAACAACTGCCGGTAGTCTTCGATGGCGCGCCGGTAGTCGGCCAGCGTGCGCGGCTCGCGCAACTCGCCGATGTGGTGCGACATCACCGCCTGCCCGGCGCGCAGCAGGCAAAAGCTGTTCTTCAGGTCCGCGCCCATGGCCAGCACCGGGGCTGCCGCGGCGAATGCCGGATGCAGCGCGATGGGCGCCGGCGCCAGCCCCCGGGCGCGCCGCAATACCCGGGCTGCGCCAGCCATCATGCGCAGCACCGAGTCGTCGACCCGGCGCGCGATGGGTCGGTCGTGCATCAGGAAGGCGTCGGCGATGCCGGCCAGCGCGGCGCGCGCCGCGTGGTTGTCGGTCTGCTGCGGCGCGTCCGACAGATTGCCGCTGCTCAGTACGATCGGATGTTCCAGGGCGCGCAGCAGCAGGTGGTGCAGCGGCGTGTTGGGCAGCATGAAACCCAGCATCGACATGCCGGGGGCGACACCGCCAGGCAGCGTCTCGGCGCCGACACGCTGCAGCAACACGATCGGTGCGGCAGTGCTTTGCAACAAGGCTTCTTCTTCGCCGCTGGTCTGCGCATGCGCGCGCACCATGGCCAGGTCACGCGCCATCAACGCCAGGGGTTTGGTCGCGCGGAGTTTGCGCGTGCGCAGCCGCGCGACCGCCTCGCGGTTGTTGGCGGCGCATGCCAGCTGGAATCCGCCCAGGCCCTTGATCGCGACGATGGCGCCGCGCTGCAGCAGCACCTGCGCGGCGGTTATCGCGTCGCTTGGCAGCGGTCCGTCCGCGGCGTTGTTCTCGCCGGTCTCGAGCCAGACGTGCGGCCCGCAGTCCGGGCAGGCGATCGGCTGGGCATGGAAACGCCGGTCGGCCGGATTCTCGTATTCCGCGCGGCAGGCCTGGCACATCGTGAACGCCTGCATCGTCGTGTGGGCGCGGTCGTACGGGATAGACGTCGTGATGGACAGGCGTGGGCCGCAATGGGTGCAGTTGGTGAAGGCATACCGGTGACGCCGCGCCGCCGGATCCAGCGTTTCGGCGATGCAGGCGGCGCAACTGGCGGCGTCGGGTGCGACGGCGGTACGCGCCAGGCCTTCGGTGCTGGGCACGATGGCAAAGCCGGCATCGGTCGCCAGCCAGGGGCCGTCGTGGCAGTCGATCCGGTCCACCCGTGCCAGCGGTGGTGCATCCCTTCGCAAGTCCGATATGAAGCGCACCAGCGCGTCGCCCGGGCCACACACATGGATCGCCACGCCCTCGCCGTCATTGCAGACGGTTCCGCGCAGGCCATGGCGCTGCGCCAGGCGCCAGACCGTGGGGCGAAAGCCGACGCCTTGCACCAGGCCGGTAACACGGATCTGCCGTGCGCGGTCGTGTTGGCCGATCACGGCTTCGTTCATCGGCATGGCTGCGGGGTGCTGGTGACGGACATCACCCAAGCTTAGGCGGTGACCGGTGTTTCGGCCACTCCAAGGCCTTGACTTGCGTCAATCGGGAATCGATTGGCTGCAACTCCAAGGCCTTGACTTGCGGCAATCGGGAATCGATTGGCTGCAGTCAGGGGGACAATATGAGGCCGTCGTGTAGCCGCAGTCCGTACATGAAACCGCGCATCAGCCTCATCACCCTCGGTGTCGACGATCTGGAGCGTGCCGTGCGCTTTTGCCGCGATGGCCTGCGCTGCCGACTGGTGGCATCGTCGGCACCGAATTCGAGCACGGTGCACCTTCTGGCGT
>CAZADK010000019.1:16822-17681 GCA_964483855.1 uncultured Rhodoferax sp. | reverse complement strand
GTCGTTGATCTGCGCCGTGGTGCTCATGTCGAGCATCGCCCGTTGTACCGATTCGTCGCGCGAGGCCACGTTGAGCCCGCCGATCAGGTCGGCCTTGTTTTCCTTGTCGGCCATCCAGCGCGCGGCGCTGCTCGATGCACCGCCCTGGCTCAGCGCGAATACGCTGGCGCCCTGGGGCCTGGGGGTGTAGAAGGCATCGGCATGCAGGCTGACAAAAAGGTCGGCCTGCACCCGGCGTGCCTTTTGCACCCGCACATGCAGCGGCACGAAGAAATCGGCGTCGCGCGTCAGGTAGGCGCGCATCGCGTTGCCGCCCACGGTCGTGCCGTTGATGCGCTCGCGCAGCCGATGCGCCAGCCGCAGCACCACGTCTTTTTCGCGCGTGCCGTTGGGCCCTATCGCACCCGGGTCTTCGCCGCCGTGGCCCGGGTCCAGCGCGATGATGATCAGCCGATCGGTGCGACCGGCCTCGGTGGTTGCGGCCTGGCGTGGCGGGGGCGAGGCCGCCAGTACCGGGGGATTTGTCCTGGGCGGCGCCGCGGTGGCGGTGGCGGGGGCCGCGGCGCTGGCGCCCGAGCTGCGCTGCGCGATCAGTTCGCCCAGCGGATCTGCTGCGGGCGCCAATGCCGCAGCCAGTGGCGTGGCGGAGGATACCGGGGCAGCCGCTTCGCGGGTACGCTGCGCAATCAGTGCCTCCAGCGGGTCGGTCACCACGCCCGGGTACAGGTCCAGCACCAGCCGGTGTCGATAGGCGGCAACTGGCAACAAGCTAAACACCTGTGGCTGCGCCTGTTGCTTGAGGTCGAGCACCAGGCGCACGACACCGGGCGCGAACTGGCCAACGCGGATACCCTGGATG
>CAZADK010000019.1:9959-16812 GCA_964483855.1 uncultured Rhodoferax sp. | reverse complement strand
CCCTGGATGTTCGGGTCATCGGCCCGCACCTTGGCCACCAGTTCACGCAGCGCCGGATTGAGTTCAATGCCCTCGATGTCCACCGCGAGCCGTGGCGGGTTGGCCACAAACAGCTGGCTGGTGCTCAGCACGCCGTCGGACTCGATCGTCACGCGCGAGTAGTCCGGCGCCGGCCAGACCCGGACCGCCAAAATGGTGGCGCCGCGCGCGATCTGCGCCCTGCCCAGCAGCAACACCAGCGTGCCCGATTGCAGCCACACGCGCCGCTTCATGGGCACACGGCGGCCAGCAGGGCCACGCCGGTCGGGGTTTGCGCCATCAGGTGCACGCGCCGGGCTTCGTCGTGCTGCACTTCGATGTGCAGCGCCAGGTCGGCCAGCGGCAACACGCCGTGGGCTTTTTGCGGCCACTCGGCGAGCTTGAGTCCCTCGCTGGCGAAGATATCGCGGAAACCCGCGTCTTCCCATTCGGCGGGGTCGTTGAAGCGATAGAAGTCAAAGTGCCAGATGGCCAGGGGTCGCCCGCCGGTGCGGGTGTGCCCAAGGTCGTAGGGTTCGACCACCGCGTAGGTCGGGCTCTTGATGCGGCCACGCACGCCCAGGGCCTGCAGCAGGTGGCGCACGAAGCTGGTCTTGCCGGCACCCAGGTCACCCTGCAGCTCGATGAAGCAGTTCGCCAGATCCGGTTGCCGGGCCAATGACGCGGCAAAAAGGCGCGTGGCGGCTTCGTCGGGCCAGACAAGGCTTTTTATAATCAGGGGGTGAACAACACCCGTGGGCCGGTCGATCAAGGTCAATTGCTTTCCCGCATCGGGTGCTGGGGGCAGGAACTCGGCTTCGCGCAGATCGGTTTCAGTGGCATCGACCTGTCGGGCGCGGAGCCGGGCTTGCTGGCGTGGCTGGAGCAGGGTTTTCACGGCGATATGGCTTACATGGCGGCGCATGGACTCAAACGTGCCCGGCCGGATGAACTCGTGCCTGGCACACTGACTGTGCTGACCGCCCGCCTGAACTATTTGACCACAGGCCACCATGATGACGCCGCATCCTGGCAGGAGATCGAGTTTGATCGTCTCCATCGCGCAACAGAAGGCGTCATATCGCTGTATGCCCGGGGCCGCGATTACCACAAGGTCTTGCGCCAGCGGCTGGCACAACTGGCCGAGCGGATTGCGCAGGAGGTGGGCGGGCTGGGTTATCGCGTATTCACCGACTCGGCGCCGGTGCTCGAGGTGGAACTGGCGGCGCGCAGCGGACAGGGATGGCGCGGCAAACACACGCTGGTGCTCAATCGCGAGGCGGGATCGATGTTTTTCCTCGGCGAGATCTACCTCGACCTGCCACTGCCTTCCACCGATCCGGTCGCCGGGCATTGCGGAAATTGCAAGGCCTGTATCGATGTGTGTCCGACCGGGGCCATCGTGGCGCCGTACCGGCTCGACGCGCGGCGCTGCATTTCCTACCTGACGATCGAGCATCCCGGCTCGATCGCCGTGGAGTTGCGGCCGCTGATGGGCAACCGGATCTACGGTTGCGACGACTGCCAGCTGGCGTGTCCCTGGAACAAGTTCGCGCAGCGCAGTGCGTTGCCGGATTTCGCGCCTCGCCCGGGGCTGGTCGGGGCCGATCTGGTGGAGCTGTTCGGCTGGAGCGAGGCGCAGTTCCTGCAACGCACCGAAGGCAGCTCGATCCGGCGTATCGGCCATGCCCGCTGGTTGCGCAACATCGCGATCGCGCTGGGCAATGCGTTGGCGGCAGCAGACGACCCGCGTATCGTGCAGGCGCTGCGGCTGCGGCTGGAGGATCCGAGCCCGCTGGTGCGCGAACATGTGATCTGGGCCTTGGGCTACCATCAGGCCAGGCACCCCGATTGACCCGTCGCCAGCGGGTCGCCACCTTCCACCATCACCCGCATGCGACTGCTGATCATCGACCCCCAGAACGATTTCATGGACCTGCCGCAGGCTGCGCTGCCGGTGCCCGGGGCACAGGCGGACATGCATCGCCTGGCCAATGCCATCGACACCTTGTCCGCGCGGATCGACGCCATCGTCGTCACGCTCGACTCGCATGCCGGTTATGGCATCGAGCGCACCACGTTCTGGGTCGATGCCGCTGGTGCAGCGGTGGCGCCTTTCACCGCCATCACTGCAGCCGATATGCAGGATGGACGGTTCCGGCCCCGTGACGGGCAGCGTGCCGGCGAGGTGCAGGCCTATCTGCAGGCCCTGGAGGCGGGCGGCGAGCGCACGCTGGTCGTCTGGCCGGTGCACTGCGTGTTGGGCGGCTGGGGCCACAACATCGAGGCGCGGTTGGCCGACAGCATCACGCGCTGGGAGGTGGCGCGCGCGCGCGCCTGCGAAAAGGTGGTAAAAGGCCTGAACCCGATGACCGAGCAATACAGTGCGTTCCGTGCCGACGTGCCGCGCCCCGACGATCCTCGCACCCAGCTCAACTCGGTTTTGCTCGACCGACTGGGACAGGGCGGGGATCTGCTGGTCGTGGCGGGCGAGGCCGCCAGCCACTGCGTGGCCGCATCGGGCCAGGACATGCTGGCGCAATGGGACGCCGCACGACTGCGCAATACAGTGTTCCTGACCGACTGCATGAGTCCGGTGCCGGGCTTCGAGGCGCCGGCGCGGGACTTCCTGCAGCAACTGCGCGACGCCGGCGTGGTTTGCCAGAGCGCGGCCGAGCTCATCGCCGCAAGAGTGGCATGAGGGCAAGGGCCTGCAACCCGCGTCCCTACGCGCCGCGGCCATGACCGAGACCGACCCCAGTTCCGGTGCAGACCGCGCTTCGCGCCGCGGCCTGACCCGGGTCGTCGATGCGGGCATCGAGCTGGGTGACAACGCTTTGCTGCACCTCGATCCGGCGCGCTGGAGCCGCTCGCCCGCGCGCTGGCTGCTGGGCTGGTGGATGGTGGCGCAGTTTGCGGCGCAGATGCTGGTCCTGGCGTTGTCGCCAACGAGTTACCGGCGTCACCAGAGGCCCTTCATCTACCGGCAGCTATATGCATCGACGGCGCCGACGCTGCCTGGTTTCGTGGCCTTGTCGGCCTTGCTCAGCCTGGTCATCATCCGCATCGTGATCGCCAGTGCCGCCGCGTACGGCTTGTCGCAGTACGCGCTCGACGTGCTGGTGCGCACCCTGGTGGTGGAGCTGCTACCGCTGCTGGTGGCCTTGTACGTTGCACTGCGTTTCACGATGCCCAGCGGCGAGGAGGTGGCCGACATGCGCCAGCAAGGGGTGCTGCACGCGATATGGCAGGGTGGCGGCGATCCAGCGCGCGATCTGCTGCTGCCGCGGGTGCTGGCCGGGGTTTTTTCGGTCGTGTTCCTGGCCGCATTGAGTGCGGTACTGGCGCTGGTGATGACCTATGTCTCGTTGTACGGTTTCACCGGCTGGGGCTTTGCAGCCTACACACGTGACGTGGGCCAGGTATTCACGCCGGCGGCCACGCTGATCCTGGGGCTGAAGGCGTTTTTCTTCAGCCTGGTGGTGGCCATCCTGCCGATCGCACCCAATCCGCGCTACGATGGCGCGCCGCTGCGCCCGCGTGACGAGATCAGCCAGCTCGGTCGCCTGTTCGCGTTGATCCTGCTGATCGAAGTGCTGTCGCTGGTGGGCAACTACTATTGAGCCGGACCTGGTCCATGCCCGAACCCATCGAATCCCCACCACCGGTGCGCCATCTCGAGCTCAAGGCCCGGCTGCTGCTGCTGGCCATGGTGCTGCTGGTCTCGGGTGCCGTCGGTTACCTGATGTATGCGCGGGGTGCGTTCGAGCGTACGCAGCAGGTGGTGCTGGTCGCCGACGACTCGGAAGGCATCGTGGTGGGCATGAGCATGACCTTCTCCGGCTTTCCGATCGGCCGGGTCGGGCGCATCGAACTCTCGCCCGATGGCAATGCACGCATCATCGTCGACGTGCGGCACACGGACGCGCACTGGCTGCGCACGTCGAGCGTGTTCACGATCGAGAGCGGCCTGGTCGGCGGCACCAAGATCCGTGCCTTCACTGGCGTGCTCAGCGACCCGCTGCTGCCCGACGGCGCCGAGCGCAAGGCGCTGCGCGGCGATGCGGCAGCCGAGATCCCGCGTATGGTGGCCAGCGTACGCGAGCTGGTCAACAACCTGGGTGCCTTGACGAACCAGGATGCGCCGCTCAATGCCAGCCTGCGCAACCTGCAGCTGGCTGCCGAGCGGCTCAACGGCCCGCGCGGCGCGATCGGCGTGTTGCTCGGCAACGATGCCGACGCCCGGCGCCTGTCGCAGGCTCTGGAGCGCACCAATACGCTGCTGGCACGCGTCGATGGCCTGGTGCTCAGGGCCGATGGCATCGCACAACGCACCGACGGCATGATCGCGCGCGCCGACCAGCAGGTGTTCGGCCAGGATGGCGTGGTGTCCGAGACCCGCGCGACTGTCGTGCAACTCAATGGTCTGCTCGCCGATGCCCGCAACAGTCTGAAGAAGGTCGATGCTGTACTGGTGGAGGCGCAGGCGATCGGTGCCAATACCCGCGAGGCGACGACCGACCTGGGCTCGCTGCGCGCCGAGGTCGAGTCCAGCCTGCGCAAGGTCGAGCACCTGGTCAACGAGATCAACCGCAAGTGGCCGTTTGCGCGTGATACGCAGATCAAGCTGCCATGATCCCAGCGCGTTGCCGAATCGCCTTGTTGCTGGTGCTGCTGCTGGCCGGATGCGCCGGCACACCGCCGCCGCCAGACTGGCAGCTCAATGCCCAGGGCGCGATGGAGCGTGCACAGGATGCCTACCTGTCGGGTCAGGACCGGATCGAGGCCGTGGAGTTTGCACGCGCCCGCGCCGAGGTCGCCCGCACCGGGCGCATCGACCTGCTGGCACGGGTCGAACTGGTGCGTTGCGCTACCCGGGTCGCCAGCCTGGTGTTCGAGCCCTGCGCCGGATTCGACGCCTGGCAGGCGGACGCGGCGCCTGCAGAGCAGGCTTATGCGCGTTACCTGCAGGCCCTGGCCTCGGCGCAGGATATCGAGTTACTGCCGCTGCCACAGCGCCCGATGTTGTCGGCCGGGGCGGGTGGCGCACAGCTGGCTGCAGTGCAGGATCCGCTGTCACGGCTGGTTGCCGCCGGCGTGTTGCTGCGCGGCAACCGCGCCGATCCGCAGACCATTGCGCTGGCGATCGAAGCCGCATCCAGCCAGGGCTGGCGCCGGCCGCTGCTGGCCTGGCTCGGTGTGCAGGCACGGCGCGCCGAACTGGCCGGGGACTCGGCCGAACTGGCCCGCATCCAGCGTCGCATGCAAATGGTCGGCGGCGATGCGCCGCGCAAGCCCTGAGAGCGCCCCAACCCCGGCTTCGCCAGGCCCCCCGAGGGGCTGCGAGGAGACTTGGGGCGGCCCGGCGTTTCCTCGTGCGCGCAGCCCGGTCGCGGCTGTGCCCGGTGCGATACTGGCGCACGCAGAGGCCGGCTGGCCCTGCGTGATGGTGGTCGCCTGGCGCCTGGCGCGTGGCGGCAGATGCTTGCACAGGAGGTAATTCGCCGATGGCAATCACAACCCTGCTGGTGTTGCTGGTGGTCGCCTTGCTGCTGGGCATCGCGATCTACAACAAGCTCACCCGGTTGCGCAACGCGATTGCGAACGCGTTTGCGCAGATCGACGTCCAGCTCAAGCGCCGCTACGACCTGATTCCCAACCTGGTCGAGACCGCGCGCAAATACCTGCAACATGAACGCGAGACGCTCGAGGCGGTGGTCGCGGCGCGAAATCAGGCGCAGGCGGCCGCTGGCAAGGCGCGCGCCGACCTGGCTGGCGCCGGCAATGTCGCGGCGCTTGGTGCCGCAGAGGCCGCGTTGGGCGGGGCGCTGGGCAAGCTGATGCTGGTGGTCGAAGCCTACCCGGAACTCAAGGCCGACCGGAATATGCGCGAGTTCGCCGAGGAGCTGACGTCAACCGAGAATCGCGTCGGCTTCGCGCGCCAGGCCTACAACGACAGCGTGCTGGAATACAACGACGCCGCGATGCAGTTCCCCGCCAATCTGGTGGCACGCCTGTTCTCATTCCACGCGGCTGCCACCTTGCAATCCACCCAGTCGGCGGCCGAGCGCAACGCCCCCGCTGTCCGGTTCTGACGCCTGAGCACGCGCCGCAGCCGTGCGTTTTCGCCAGCACCAGAACCAGGCCCGGGCAGCGACCCGGCGTTTGCTGCTGCTGTTCCTGCTGACGGTCTTGTTGACCGTGTTGGCCGTTAACCTGGTGCTGGCCCTGTTGTGGTCGTTGCAGACGGGCAACCTGCTGGCTTATCCGCGCTGGTTCTTCGAGACCAACAGTGTCCTGTGTGCCGTCTTCATTCTGGGCGGCAGCTGGATCGAGACGGTGCAGTTGCGCCGCGGGGGCGCCCACGTGGCGCAGATGGTGGGCGCGCGCGAGCTGCTGGTGCCTGGCGACGGATACGAGCAGCGGCTGCGCAACGTGGTCGAAGAAATGGCGATCGCCAGTGGATTGAAGACTCCGCGCATGTTCGTGCTCGATCGCGACCAGGGCATCAATGCGTTTGCGGCGGGCTGGGAGCAGAACGACAGCGTGGTGGCGGTGACACGTGGCGCGCTGGAGCGCTTGAACCGGGACGAGTTGCAGGGCGTGGTGGCGCATGAGTTCAGCCATATCCTGCACGGTGATATGCGGCTGAACATGCGCCTGATCGGCCATGTCTGGGGCTTGCAATTGTTGTTCCTGCTCGGACGCGACCTGTTCGGCGCCACCGACGCACGGGGCCGGCGCACCGCGTTCGTGTTCATGGGGCTGGGGTTGATGGTGGTGGGCAGTATTGGCTGGTTGGCCGGCCGCTTGCTCAAGGCCGCGGTGTCGCGCC
>CAZADK010000019.1:1363-9949 GCA_964483855.1 uncultured Rhodoferax sp. | reverse complement strand
AGTTCCTCGCCGATGCGGCGGCGGTCCAGTTCACCCGGCAGCCCCACGGTATCGGAGGAGCGTTGCGCAAGATCGCCGACCAGCGTGCCCATGGGCACGCTGCAATGCGAAGCACCCGCGCCGAAGTCATCTCGCACATGTTGCTGGCGTCGAGCATCTTTGCCAGGGTTGGCGCCTTGGCGACCCATCCGCCGCTGGCCGAGCGGATACGGCGTATCTATGGCCGACCGATGGCATCCTTGTCCAGTGTGATCGTGCCAGCCGAGGTGCAGGCACCACCACCGGCGCCGGACATGCTCATGGCGTTCGATGGCGCAGACGCGGCAGCCGAAGGCGAGGTGGAAATGGCACGACCCGGGTCGCCGCCAGTCATCGACGCCGAGGCGACGGCCGAACTGAACGAATCGTGGGCAGCGCCTGCTGCGCCATCGTCACCCGCGGACTGGCTGGAGGACTTGTTGTCCATCGCCTGGCCGCACGACCTGGCGCCGGCCACGCTGGCGTTTCTGGTTCCCGGAGAAGGCAGCCCGGAGCACCGGGCCTGGTGCGCGTTGTTCGCCCCATCGGATTCGGGTCGGGCCAGGCATCTGCTGGCACAGGCATGGTCATTGCCGGCATCTCGTCATCAGGCCGCCTTCGAGCGTTTGCTGACGCGCTGTGTGTCCTTGCCGCCGTCCGAGCGCGTGCAGTTGCGCCGCCACGCACACCAGATCGTACGAGCCGACGGCCGGCTGGGTTTTGCCGAGATCTGGCACTGCCTGCTGCTCGACCATATGCTGGAGCAGCGCCATGAAAGCGTGTTGCGCGAGACCCATTACCTGACGCTGCAGGATTGCGCATCGGCGATCGTCACGCTGACCGACCTGCTGGTGACCCAACGCCGCGTGGGGCAGGCGGATCTGGCCAGCCTGCGCAAGCGCTGGCGCGGCGAGATGGCCATCGCACTGGAACTGGAGTCGTTCGAGACTTCGGTGGCGGGGTTGGCATTGCCGGTCGTCGAGCGTGCGACGCAGCGGCTCGCGCGCCTGTCCTGGATGTTGCGCCCCCGGGTGATGAAGGCCTGGTGTGCCATGGCTCTGCGCGACGAGCCGCCGAACTTGCAGTCTGCGCAGTCGATCGCCGATGCCTTGCGCGCGCTGTGTATCCTGGTCGATACGCCGATGCCGCCACAGCTGCAGGCGCGTTATCCGCAGCAAGACGGGTTGCCTGGCCGGAGTTGAGCGTCCGAGCCCCGAGGCGGGGACTGTCACAACGTGCGCAGGATGCCCAGCACGAAGGGCAGGCTCAGCATGCCCAGCAAGGTCGACATGGTCACCAGGGCCGCGGTATAGGCGCCGTCGTAACCCATACGCACTGCCAGCACGTAACAACTCGATGCTGTCGGCAGGCCCGAGAAGATCAGCAGTGTGGTGGTCTGGGCTGCGTCCAGGCCGAGTACGCGTGCCAGCAGCCAGGCCAGCACCGGCAGCCAGAAATGCCGGATCGACAGCAGGGCCACCGTCAACACCTTGTCGCCGCGCAGGCGACCCGGCTGCAGGCCGGCACCGGTGGCCATCAGGCCCATGCCAAGCGCCGCGGCGCCGATCCGGTTGGCCGTGGGCTCCAGCAGCGCGGGCATCGAGAATCCCATCAGGTTGGCGCTCAGACCCGCTACCGTGCCGATGATCAGGGGGTTGCGCACCAACTCACCGAACAGGCCGCGCTGGGCATGGCGTGCCATGGGCCATACCGCGCCGAGATTGAGCAGCGGCACGCACACGCCGATCAGTACCGCGATCAACACCGTGCCTTGTGCACCCAGCACGCGGTCGGCCAAGGCCAGCGCGATGAAGGTGTTGAAGCGGAAAGCGACCTGCGCACTGGCCGCGTGTTCGCGCCGGTCCACGCGCGCGCCAATCCATGGCAGGTAGGGCAGGGCGTAAGCCATGCCAATGCCGCCCAGGCACAACGCCCATCCGGCTACAACCAGTTCGGACGCCGCGGACAGGTCCAGTGGCTGCTTGATGATCGAATGGAACAGCAGGACCGGGAACAGCAGGTAGTAGACCAGCCGTTCGACTGCCGTCCAGACGCTGCGGTCGAGCGCGGTGAATCGGCACACCAGGTAACCCAGAAGGATCAGCGAGAAGTCGGGAAACAGCAGCTGCGCGTCATTCACGGCGCTGAGCATAACAGCGGATCAGCGGGGCCGGCATTGCCAGCCTGCGGTGATCGCTAGCCCTTTTCGATGCGGCCCTTTTTGCCGGTTTGCCCAGGAGCCGGCGAGCCGGCGCGGGTACCATCGCGGGCAGCGCCGCAGCGTCTGGTGTGCCTCGTGGTCCCGGTCGCACGACCCCAACCTGTCTGGAGTTTGTTCACATGCTTTTTCGTTCCCTGATGGCAGCGGGTCTGGCAGTCGCGGCAAGCGCAACTCTGGCACAGACCGATTTCCCGGCCAAGAAGTCCAAGGAGTTCGTCGCGGTGCTCAAGAAGTCGCCTGGCAAGTACTCCTGTGCGTCGGCGTGACGGTGGACAAGCCCGCGGACAACGCGATCGACGCTTTCACCGACGCGTTGTGGCTCGAGGACGGCTTGTCGCGCAATACGCTGGCGGCCTACCGGCGTGATCTCGACCTGTTCGCGCTCTGGTTGCGCACGCAAGGCCTGAATCTGATCGATGCGCGCGAGCAGCATCTCAATGCCTATTTCTCGGCTCGCCACGCTCAGACCAAGGCCACCACGGCGAACCGGCGCCTGACCGTGTTCAAGCGGTTTTTCCGTTGGGCCTTGCGCGAGAAGCGGGTCAGTGCCGACCCGACCTTGCGCCTGCAGGCGGCGCGCCAGGCGCTGCGCGTGCCCAAGACGCTGAGCGAGGCGCAGGTGGAGTCGCTCTTGGCAGCCCCCGACGTGACCACGCTGCTGGGCGTGCGGGACCGGACCATGCTCGAGTTGATGTACGCCAGTGGCCTGCGTGTCAGCGAACTGGTCGGTCTGCGCACGCTCAACGTCGGGCTGCAGGAAAACGTGCTGCGGGTCATCGGCAAAGGCAACAAGGAGCGGCTGGTGCCGTTTGGCGAAGAGGCCGGCCTGTGGTTGCAGCGTTACCTGGAGCAGGCGCGTGGGGCTTTGCTCGGCCAGCGCCAGACGGTGGCCTTGTTCGTGACCAGCAGCGGTGTCAACGCCGGCAGTGCGATGTCACGGGTGATGTTCTGGGGTATCGTCAAGAAATACGCGCTGCGCGCCGGCCTGAGCATTGCACCTTCCCCGCACACACTGCGCCATGCGTTCGCCACCCACCTGCTCAACCACGGCGCCGACCTGCGCGCGGTGCAGATGCTGCTGGGCCATGCCGATATCTCCACCACGACCATCTACACCCATGTTGCACGCGAGCGGTTGCGACAGCTGCATGCGCGTCACCACCCACGCGGTTGAACCTGCCAACGGCAGTCGACCGCTTGATTTGCGCTGGCAACGCAGATGAACACGGACAATTTTGACCGCGACGAGACTCACCCATGGGGTAAGTGCACCGTTTGTAGGTTGAATGGGTCTGGATCTGGGGTCACATCGATGCCGCACCATGTCCGACAGTGATCTTGCACAGTGGCTTCAGAGCCGCGGCTTCTACACGCTGCTGATCCTGGCCTTGCTGGTGGTGGGTCTGTTGCTGGCACTCGGGCATCGGCGCAAGGGCCGGTCCTTGCCGCCGCGCAAACCACCTGCGGCACCGGGCAAGGGACGCCGCGGACGGCCGCGTTAGGCGCCGCGGTGGCATGCAAGCCGATCCTGTACAGGTGCGCCCGCCACGCGCCAGCGTGTCAATGCGCTGCGTCGCCCCACAAGGCCCGCATCGCACCGACGAATGCCGAGCCGATTGCATCCTGGTCCGGGTGTCGGCCATCGCGCAGCACCACGGCACCGGCCACCAGGACTTCACGCAGTGCCGGCTCCGTGCCCGCAAAAACCATTGCATCGAGCCGATGGCTCGGTGCAATGCCCAGCAGGCCGGGTGCACCGGTGTCGAGCACCAGTGCATCGGCCCGCGCACCGGGCATCAGGCCCCAGCGCGACTGGCCCGCTGCAGTTGCGCCAGCGGTGAGCGCGGCATCGAACAGGCGTGCCGCCGTCGCATCCTGCAGACCCGGCGCCGCGGCCACGTTGCGCTTGCGGTGCAGCAGGCGTTGTCCGTATTCGAGCCAGCGCAGTTCCTCGGGCCAGTTGCGCACCACGTGGCTGTCGGAGCCGATGGCCATTGGCACCCCGCAGCGCAGCCAAAGCGCCAGGTCGGTCAGGCCATCACCCAGGTTGGCCTCGGTCGCCGGACAGATCACGATGCCGGCACCGCTGCGGGCGACGGCGTCGATTTCGCGCGGGGTCGTGTGGGTGGCATGCACAAGGTGCCAGCGCGCATCGGGCGCCAGCGTGTCGCACAGGTACTGGATTGGCCGCGCCCCGGTGTTCTTGACGCATTCATCGACCTCGCCGGTCTGCTCGGCAACATGGATGTGGATCGGCACGTCGTCCTGGCCCATCTGTTGCAACACGGACTGGATCGCCGGCAGGCTGGCCGCGCGCAGCGAGTGGATGGCCACGCCCGCGTTCACGTGCCGGCGCGCGCTGGCGCGTACCGCCTGCACCAGGGCCATGACCATCTCCGGCGTGCCGGCGAAGCGGCGCTGATCATCTTGCAGTTGCGGCCGCGCAAAACCGGCGCGCTCGTACAGGACCGGCAACAACGTCAGGCCGATGCCGGCGTGCCCCGCCGCATCCGCGAGCGACCAGCACATGGTGGCCAGGTCGTCATACGGATGGCCCTGCGGCGTGTGGTGCAGGTAGTGGAACTCGCAGACCTGGGTATAACCGCCGCGCAGCAACTCGAGGTACAACTGGGCGGCAACCGCGCGCATCTGCGCCGGCGTGATACGCAGGGCCACGCGGTACATGCGCTCGCGCCAGGACCAGAAGTCGTCGGATTCGCTGGCGCGGCGTTCTGACAGCCCGACGAAGGCGCGCTGGAATGCATGGCTGTGCGCATCCACCAGGCCGGGCAAAACCGGGCCGGGAAGGCGCCGCGCGTGGCCTGGCGGCGTGTGTACGCCCAGGGCGATACGGCTCCAACAGCCCTGTGCATCGACGTCGAGCAGGACTGCCTCCTGCCAGCGGCCATCGATCCAGGCCTGCTCGGCCCACAGGCTGTGTTCAGGCATCGGGCCTCCAGTCCAGCATGGTCTGCACCAGGGTACGCAGCACCGGTGTGAGGCGCGATGCCCGCGCCGGATCGACCTGGTAGGGTGGTTGTTCGGCCATATAGGTGCTCCAGCACATTTCAAGCTGGATCGCGTGCTGGCCGTGCGCTGGCTGGCCGAAGTGACGGGTGATGTGGCCACCCTTGAAACGCCCGTCGGTGACCTGGGTGAAGTGGTGCTGCTCTGCCAGCACCTGCGCCAGGCCTGCGCGCGGCCCTGGCGCACAGCTGTTGCCATTGACCGTGCCCAGGTTCAGGTCGGGCAGCTTGCCCTCGAACAACCACGGCAGCGTCGACTTGATGCTGTGGCCGTCGAACAGGATGGCGTGGCCGTGGCGCGCCCTGATACGTGCCAATTCCGCGGCCAGTGCATCATGGTAAGGCTGCCAGTAGACGCTGCGCCGACGCGCGATCTCGGCAGCATCCGGTGCCTGGCCGTCGCGGTAGATCGGCTCGCCGGTGAAGAATCGCGTCGGGCACAGTTCGGTATTGTTGACGCTGGCGTACATGGGCGCGTTGTCCGGCGCCCGGTTCAGGTCGATGACGAAACGCGCGTGGCGCGGCACGATCAGGCCGGCGCCCATCGCGGTGGCAAAGGCGTAAAGCTGCCCCAGGTGCCAGTCGGTATCTTCGACCTGCAAGGCGCGCGGCAGGTAACGTGGCGCGAGCTCGTCGGGGATGATGGTACCGACATGCGGTACGCTGATCAGCACGGCGCCCGCGCCCGGCGCGAGCGTGTAGCTGCCGTGGTTGTTCATGCGGTTCTTTCAATACCGCCGACCACGACGCGTTGGCAGGGATTGCGCCCGAACCAGTAGGCCAGTTCGTTCGGATGGTCCAGCTCCCAGGCCGCGAAGTCGGCGCGCAGGCCGGACACCAGCCGTCCCCGGTCGGGCAGCCCCAGCGCCAGAGCGCCGTTGGCGGTGATGCCGAGCACCGCCTCGAGCGGCGTCATGCGAAACAGTGTGCAGGCCATGTTGGCCATCAGCAGCAGCGACAGGCCGGGGCTGGAGCCAGGATTGTGGTCGCTGGCCAGCGCGATGCGCACCTGCTGCGCCCGCAGCTGGGCCACCGGAGGAAGCTGCGTCTCGCGCAGAAAATAATACGCGCCCGGCAGCAACACGGCCACCGAGCCGGCAACCCGCATGGCATCGACGCCGGCTTCGCTCAGGTGTTCCAGGTGATCGCAGGACAAGGCGCCGAATTCAGCCGCCAGCGCTGCACCGTCCTGGTCGCTGAGTTGCTCGGCATGAAGCTTGACTGGCAGGCCGAGTGCCCGCGCTGCCACAAAAACGCGCCGTGTTTGCGCTGGCGTGAAACCGATGTTCTCGCAGAAGGCATCGACCGCATCGATCAGCCCGGCCGCATGCAGGGCCGGCATCCAGGCGCATACCGCGGTGATGTAGTCATCGGCGCGCCCAGCGAACTCCGGCGGGATCGCGTGTGCCGCCAGATAGGTGGTGCGCACCGTCACCGGCAGTTCGCGGCCGAGCTGGCGCGCGATGCTCAGGCAGCGGCTTTCGTCCAGCAGGCTCAGGCCGTAACCCGACTTGATCTCGAGCGTGGTCACGCCTTCGGCCATCAGCACCCGCGCACGCTGGCGCGTGCTGGCGAGCAGCCCGGCGTCGCTGGCTGCCCGGGTGGCCGCCACCGTGGAACGGATGCCGCCGCCGCTGCGCGCAATGTCCTCGTAGCTGGCGCCTTGCAGCCGCATCTCGAACTCGTGCGCGCGCTGGCCACCGTAGACCAGATGGGTGTGGCAGTCGACCAGCCCCGGCGTGACCAGTGCGCCGTCCAGATCGTGCTCCGCCTCGACCTGCGCGCGTCGATGCGCCGGCAGATCCTGCAGCGCACCGACCCACAGCAGCCGGTCGTCCTGCACCAGCAGCGCGCCGTGTTCGAGCAGTCCCCAATCGGTGTCATGGGCCAGCGTGGCCAGGCGGGCATTGCGCCACAAGGTCGTTGTTGCCATGGTGTATCAACCCTTCGGTGTGAAGCCCAGCCACCAGCTGCTGCCGCAGCTACCCGGCTCAGGCGTGAACGTCCATGCGCTGGTGTCGGCCGCGCCCTGCCACAACAGCGCGTGCGCATCGACAGCGCATTCCTGATGCGCGGTGCGCCATTGCCCGGCGACCGTGGTGTACAGGCCGCGCATCGCCAGCGGCGCGGTCCATGGCACGCCAGGCACTGCCCGGGTCATCACCGACGCACCATCGGTGGACATCAGGTTCAGGTCCTGGGTCGGTCCGTCCAGCAATTCACAGTCTGGCGCCAGGGCACCGTCGAAACACAGGGCGTCGCCGTCGGCATGCACTTGCTGGCGTCGGCCTGCGAGGGTCAGCACCACGCCATGGCCGTGCAGCACCGCGAACCAGCGGGTGACGCCGGGAAAGGAGGAGAAGGGCCCATCGGCGTCGATGTCGGCACGGCTGATGCGCAGTTGCCACGGGCCGTGCGCTGGCCAGGCGAACAATTCCCGTGTCTGGCCGCCACCGTTGCGCCAGCGTTGCGGCGCGATGGATGCGGCCGACAGGACGACAGCGGTCATGGCTTGAACTGACCTTCGAGCCGGTAACGGCTGCCCGGATGCACCAGGCGCACCAGCGTGATGGGCACATTGTGGTTCACCGTGCGACGCATGACCACCAGGCAGGCGTCGGACCGCGCAATCCCCAGCAACCGCGCCTCCTGGGTTGTCGGCCTGCCGGCCTCGATCGTGTACTGCGCCTCCCATAACGGGGCGACCGTGAGCAGGTAGTGGGTGGGGGTGATCCGGGTGAAGTCGGTCTGCAGGTAGTCGGGTGCGCAGGCCGGGTTGACGAACCGATCTTCACATTGCAGTGGTACGTCGTTCTCGTGGTGCACGATCAATGTATGGAACACGCTTGCTCCGGCAGACAGTCCCAGACTGGCGGCCAACGTCGCTTCGCAGGTCTCTTCGCGCGCCAGGTGCACCTGGGCGTGGTGCCGGTGTCCGCGCGCGACGATCTCGTCGTGCAGGTCGCGGATCGTCAATGTCGAAGAGACGGGCGCCAGGTGTGACGCATAGGTGCCCAGGCCCTGCGCCCGGTGCACCAGGCCCTCCGTCTGCAGCTCGCGCAGGGCGCGTGTCACGGTCATGCGGCTGACGCCGAACTGGGTCACCAGTTCGGATTCGGATGGCATCAGTGTCTCGGGCGGCCAACGCCCGCTGGACAGGCCTTGCTTGAGGTAGGCCTTGACGTGTGCATAGGGCGCGCGGGACTGTGCCGGCGCGCCGCTGCCAGGAAAGTGGGGGGCGGGGCTGGAAACCATGAGCCATGCATTTTTTCGCCGAATCGTGGCAGTTTAATTGCATATACTTGTCTAGTCAAGTAAACT
>CAZADK010000019.1:0-1263 GCA_964483855.1 uncultured Rhodoferax sp. | reverse complement strand
TTTTTCGCCGAATCGTGGCAGTTTAATTGCATATACTTGTCTAGTCAAGTAAACTGCTGCCAGGGAACTGCCGGCATTGCCGGATCCCTTTTCATTTCACCCATTCCAGGAGATTGTCATGTCCGATCTATCCCCCGTGCACCGGGCAGCTCAGCCCCGTCCAGTACGTGCGCCGCGCGGTACGACACTGCACTGCAAGAACTGGCTGATCGAGGCCGCCTACCGCATGTTGCAGAACAACCTGGACCCGGAAGTCGCTGAAAACCCGGATGCGCTGGTGGTCTACGGTGGAATCGGCAAGGCGGCGCGCAACTGGGATTGCTTCGAGGCCATGCTCACCAGCCTGCGCGACTTGCAGGAGGACGAGACGCTGCTGGTGCAGTCGGGCAAACCGGTGGGGGTCTTCAAGTCGCATGTCGATGCGCCGCGGGTTCTGATCGCCAACTCCAACCTGGTGCCCAAGTGGGCAACATGGGAGCATTTCCACGAACTCGACCGCAAGGGCCTGATGATGTACGGCCAGATGACGGCCGGCTCCTGGATCTACATCGGCAGCCAGGGTATCGTGCAGGGCACCTACGAGACGTTCGTCGAGGCCGGGCGCCAGCATTATGGCGGCGACTTGGCCGGGCGCTGGATCCTGACGGCGGGCCTGGGCGGCATGGGTGGTGCGCAGCCGCTGGCCGCGAGTTTTGCCGGCGCCAGTTCGCTCAACATCGAATGTCAGCAGTCGCGCATCGATTTCCGGCTCAAGACCCGTTACCTGGACGAGCAGGCGCGCGATCTCGACGATGCGCTCGAGCGTTTGGCGCGGTATGCGAAAGAGAAAAAGGCGGTCTCCATCGGACTGCTGGGCAACGCCTGCGAACTGCTGCCCGAGCTGGTGCGCCGCGCCAAGGCCGGCGCCCTGCGACCAGACCTGGTGACGGACCAGACCTCGGCCCACGATCTGGTCAACGGTTATCTGCCGGGTGGCTGGACGGTCGAGCACTGGCGCGAAGCGCAGCGTGAGGATGCGCAGCATGCTGGCCTGCGCCACGCGGCCGCGGCCAGCTGCGCCATTCATGTGCAGGCCATGCTCGACTTCCAGGCGATGGGGGTCCCCACGGTCGACTACGGCAACAACATCCGCCAGGTTGCCTTCGACGCGGGGGTGCAAAATGCGTTTGACTTTCCGGGTTTCGTGCCGGCCTACGTGCGGCCCCTGTTTTGCCGCGGGACCGGGCCGTTCCGCTGGGTCGCTTTGTCCGGTGACCCGGAAGA
>CAZADK010000018.1:7077-17901 GCA_964483855.1 uncultured Rhodoferax sp. | reverse complement strand
TCGTAGAGCAGCGCCATCAGCTCCAGGTAGCGGGCCTTGGTGTATTTGGAGCTCTTGAGCGCCTGGGGTATCAAGCGGATCGTCGCCTTGAGCACCTTGGGCTGGTTGTTGACCACGAACGCGCCCAGCGCGGCACCCAGGATCGTGGTCAGCTCGAACGGCAAAGCAGTCAGAATGACGCCGATATTGCCGCCGTGAAAGATATACACGCCAAAGATGCACGCCATGGCGACGATGTAGCCGATGATTACAAGCATGTGGGCGGGTCTGGTACGGGATGCATCACCGACGGGTCAGCATCGGCACGGTGTGGTGTTGGGTCATTTTATGAAATTGCGCCGGGCCCAAACGGCGAAAAGGGCCCGTATTGGGCCCCTTAATGCGGGTTTCACGGCGTACCGGCTTGAAGGGCGCTCGCCCATCAATGCAGCAGGATGCCGCCGGCCGCCGAGCTCTTGCCGGCTCGTGCGGGGGGCTCGCACAGTCCACAGACGAAGTGCCGTGCGTTTTCGTAGGGCTCCGTCACGAAGTGGCCGCCGCAGCGCGAGCAGCGCGTCATGGTCAGCATCTGGTTGTTGACGAATTTGACCAGACGCCAGGCCCGGGTGATGGACAACAGCGGTTCTACGTCGCAGCAACCGATCTGCTCGGTATAGAGTTTGTAGGCCTTCATCACCGCGTCAATTTCTTCCAGCGCGCTGACCTTGCTCAGGTATTCGTAGGTGTTGAGAAATAACGAGGCGTGGATGTTCGGCTGCCAGGTCAGAAACCAATCGGTGGAGAACGGCAGCTGTCCCTTGGATGGGGAGCGTCCGGCGACTTCTTTATACAGTCGAAGCAGCCGCTCGTAAGACAGGCTGGTCTCGCTTTCGAGCACCTGCAGCCGGGCGCCCAGATGGATCAATGCCACCGCGCGGTTGATCTCGCGGGACTCGTTCAGAACACTTTTGGTTGCCATGATGTCGCCTGTCTCGTACGGGGTGAAATGCGTGTGAGGGAAGCCCTACAACGCCTCTGCGTAACGACCCGACATCAGGATGCTGGCATGCAGTCGGCTGGTGGCGTCGTTGTTGACCTTGCTGGTGGTGTGATTCGTCAACAGGTTCCAGACGATGTCGTCGTCGACGCGGAAGCGGCACAGCAACATGTTGCCCGATGCAATCTTGAGGATCTGCGCCGGCGACAGATCGGCGATCAGGTCGGCCGACTCCTCGGACATGCCCAGCCGGAACAGCGCTTCCGCACGGTCGGAGCGAATCAGGTTCTGGGCCAGCATCAGGTAGGTCAGATTGGCTTCGCGGATCTCGGCAAGTATCTGGTCGTTGGTCATGAAAGATTCCTATCGTGGGCGCGACGTCGTGGTGCATCGCATGGAGCGATTGTGATCAGTGGCCCAGAAACTTGAATCGGCAAACGGATGTGCCTCTTGTCAGGTTTTGTGATGTCGGTGTAAGGGTATGCCGATGCCCGGCGGGCAACAACGGCGAAATGCCCGGAAATCCGGTGCCTTATTCCTCGATTGGCGCGTCAACCGAGGGTTACGCTTGCAGCCGAAAGGGTGGCTTCGCCTGCCCGTTCGTCCGTGCCGTCCTCGCGTGGTGCGGTCTGGTTCATGGTTGACGCTGATAAAAGGGTGTCGTCACCGGTGGCGCCCGCGAACACATGCAAGATATCGCAACACCGATTCGTGGGACTCTTTCAACCGAAGGATTCGACAAGATGCAGCCTGAGGCGCATGACTTTGCCATCATGGACACGACCAGCAACGAACCACCGATGCCGCAGGTGATTGCCCAGGCTGTGCATCGGGCAATGGAATTGGCTTTGACCTGCCACCGTGCCGGTGAGCTGGAGCAGGCGGAGGAAGCGTATCGTGCCATTTTGCAGTTGGTTCCCGGGCATGCAGACGCGAACCACAACCTGGCGGTCATCGCCTTGCAGGCTGGTTATGCCCAGGCCAGCCTGGCCTTGTTTCGCAAGGCGCTGGAGAACCAGCCGGACAACCGGACCTACTGGCTCAGCCTGTTCGATGCCCTGGTGCAGTCGGGTGACCTCGACGGCGCCGCGGACGCGCTGGAAGTCAGGCGCGGCGGTGGGCTGGAGGTCGAGATCGTTGTCGAGCTTGTGGATCGTTTGGTCGAGCAGCGCCATGTTCTGGCAGAGCGGGCCTCGGCCGATATGGTTCTCCCGACAGCAACACCGAGAAAAAAGCAGGTCGACGCGATCCAGCGACTGTTCGCGTCGGATCAGTTGGAGCAGGTCGCGACACGGGCCGCTGCGCTGACGCGGCAGTTCCCTCAGGATGCATTTGGCTGGAAAGCATTGGGCGCCGCGCTGATCAAGCTGGCGCAACGGGACACGGCCCTGCGGCCCTTGCAGCGCGCGGTTGCGCTGGCACCGCAAGACATTGGCGCCTTGAGCAACCTTGGTTTTGCCTTGCAGGTGCGCGGTCGCCTGGTGCAGTCAGAGGTGTGCCTGCGCCTGGCGCTGCGTTACCAACCCGACTTCGCCTCCGCGCTGGTCAACCTCGGCGCGACGCTGATGCGGCAGGACCGCATCGATGATGCGATCGCGGCGCTGGATCGCTCCCTGGTCATCGAGCCCGATTGCGCGCCCGCATTGCATCAGTTGGCGCATGGTCAGGAAGAGCGCGGGCGCCTGGTGCAGGCCCTGGCTGACTACCGCAAGGTGCTGGCGCTGGCCGATCGACGCAAGCCGCATGGTCTGGCGCCACACCAGAGGGCCGCCATCGCGTACGCTCATCACAGCATCTGCAGCACACTGGCCAAATTGTCGGATTTCACCCACGTGGTCGAACATTCCGACAAGGCGCTGGCCCTGCTTCCCGGCGATGGCGTACTGTGGGAAAAACGCCTGTACGACTTGTCCTATCACCCCGATCTGGACGCATCGGAGATCTTCGAACAATTCGTGCGCTGGGGCGACCGGCATCCGATGCCGCGAACCGACTTTTCAGACCACGACCGCAGACCAGGGCGCCGCATCCGGGTGGGCTATGTTTCGCCCGACTTCCGGCGACATACCTCGCGTTTCTATTTCCTGCCCCTGTTTGATAATCATGACCATGCGGTGGTGGAGTTGTATGCGTATTCAAACGTCAAGACCGAGGATGCGTTCACGACCCGCTTTCGGGGTTGTTTCGATCATTGGCGCGACATCCGCGGGCTGAGCGACACGGATGTGGCTGCGATGATCCGGGACGACCAGATCGACATTCTGGTGGATGGTTGCAATCACATGCGCGACGAGCGGCTGGGTGTGTTCACGCTCAAACCTGCGCCGGTCCAAGTCACCTGGCTGGGGGCCGCTTGGACCACCGGATTGCCGATGATGGATTACGTGCTGTTCGATCGCCATATCGCGCCGCCCGGCACCCTCGCACGCGAGCAGATCGTGCGACTGCCCGGGTGTTTTGTCGCCTTCCAGTCGCTGAACGAAACCCCTGACCCGAAGGCACCACCCAGCCTGCAGAACGGATTCGTGACCTTCGCTTATTCCGGTCGCAGCGAACGGCTGAACCACCACACCTTTCGGGTCTGGGGCGAGATCCTGCGGCGCCTTCCGACGGCGCGCCTGGTGCTGGACTATCGCAATTTCGGGGAGCCCGGCAACCAGGCGCATTTCCGGTCGCTGATGGCTGCGCAAGGACTGGACGTTGAACGCGTCACGCTGCGCAACAGCAGCAACATCTTCGAGGGCCTGCACGACTTCGACATCCTGCTGGACTGCTTTCCGCACAGTGGCGGCACCATGCTGGTGGATGCCTTGTGGATGGGAGTGCCGGCGCTGACGCTGGCGAGCCGGCCTCCGCTGGGACGTATCGGCACCACCTTCCTGTGCAATATCGGGCTGCCCGAGTGGGTTGCCACCAATGAATCCGAGTACATCGAAAAGGCCTGTGCCTTTGCCATCGATACGCCGATGCGGGTCGCTCTGCGTGCCGGCATGCGCCAGCGCATGCTGGAATCCCGGTTGATGGATGGCGCCGGATTCGCGCGCGGGGTCGAAGCGGCCTATCGTACGATGTGGACCCGGTTCTGTGCCGGCGAGCCGGTGACCCCCATCGACGTGCTGGCGCCCGTTGGAGCGCTGGCATGAAGGCGGTGATCCTGGCCGGCGGTCTTGGCACCCGCATTTCGGAGGAGACCCACCTGCGGCCCAAGCCCATGGTCGAGATCGGCGGCAGACCCATCCTGTGGCATATCCTCAAGATGTACTCGATGCACGATGTCAACGAGTTCGTGATCTGCTGCGGCTACAAGGGCTACATCATCAAGGAATATTTCGCAAATTACTTCCTGCACATGTCCGACGTGACTTTCTGCATGGCGAACAACCGCATGGAGGTTCACCACAAACACGCCGAACCCTGGCGTGTCACGCTGGTCGACACCGGCGACGACACGATGACCGGCGGGCGACTGCTCCGCGTGCGTGATTACCTCCAGGACGACGCGCAGTTCTGCTTCACCTATGGCGATGGTGTGTCGGACGTGGACATTTCGGCCACGATCTCCTTCCACCTTCGCCATGGCAAGCTGGCCACCGTGACCGCGGTGCAGCCGCCGGGACGGTACGGTGCCTTGCAGTGTGACGGCGCTACGGTGACAGGCTTTGCCGAGAAACCGCGAGGAGATGGCGGCCTGATCAATGGTGGATTTTTCGTCTTGTCGCCGCGCTGCCTGGATCGGATCACCGACGACACGACGGCCTGGGAGCGCGAGCCGATGGCACAACTTGCTGCCGACGGCGAACTGATGGCGTATGAGCATCAGGGCTTCTGGCAGCCGATGGATACCTTGCGCGAGAAGAACCAGTTGGAGGAGCTCTGGGCGGGTGGTCGGGCACCATGGAAGTCATGGTGACGGGACTGAACGCCGCATTCTGGCGCGGCCGGCGCGTGTTACTGACCGGCCATACCGGATTCAAGGGCGCCTGGCTGGCGCTGTGGCTGCACCGGCTGGGTGCGCGAGTCACAGGAGTGGCGCTGGTCCCTGGCACCGATCCAAGCCTGTTCGTCTTGGCAGATATCGCACAACGTGTCGAACACTGCGTTGTCGACATTCGGGACGCGGCTGCACTGGCGGCGGTCGTGCGTCAGTCACAGCCCGAGGTCGTGCTGCATCTGGCGGCGCAGGCGCTGGTGCGGCCATCCTATGATGCACCAGCGCTGACTTTCGCCACCAATTGCATGGGCACGGTGCATCTGCTGGACGCGGTGCGCGAAGCTGCCAGTGTGCGCGTCGTTTTGGTGGCCACCACCGATAAGGTGTACCGCAACCGGGAAGACGGTCGTGCCTTTGTCGAGACCGACGAACTGGGCGGGCACGATCCCTACAGCGCAAGCAAGGCCGCAGCGGAAATCGCGATGGCCTGCTACCGCGATGCCTTTCTCGCCAAGGCTGGCGTGGCCTTGGCCAGCGTACGCGCGGGCAACGTGATCGGCGGTGGGGACTGGTCGCTGGACCGCCTGTTGCCTGACGCGATGCGGGTCTGGGGCGCGGCGGCGACCATCGACGTACGCCGTCCGAATGCCGTACGGCCATGGCAGCATGTGCTGCAGCCCTTGCACGCCTATCTGCGGCTGGTCGAACGCCTGTGGGAGCAGCCGTCCCTGGCGTCGGCCTACAACAGCGGCCCCGATGGTGGCCAATGTGCCACGGTGCGCAAGGTGTTGCAGCTTGCACGGCAGGCCCATGGCTCGGGCGAGTTGCGTTTCGCACAGCAGGAGCAGGGCGCGCATGAAGCGGGCGTGTTGTTGCTCGACAGCAGCAAGTTGTACAGGACGATCGGCGCGCTGCCTGGCTGGAGCCTGGAGGAAGCCGTTGTGCGGTCCGTCGCATGGTACCGGTCGCAACGCGCTGGCGACGACGCCGCGCAGCTATGTCATCAGGATATCGATGCGTTCGAGGCTTTGGGCCGGCAGCGGTCACCCCACACGAATACTGCGGCACACGGCAGGCGGGCCGCGACAAGCGGGTTGGCGCCGTGACCGAATTGCGTTGTACCCCGACTTCACTGGCGGGCGTGCTGCAGGTGCACCGGCAGGCGCATGCGGATGCGCGGGGTTCGTTTGCCCGCATCTTTTGCGCCTCGGAGTTGGCCCACGTCGGCTGGAATGGCCCGGTAGCCCAGATCAACCACAGCGTGAACAACGCGCGCGGCACCGTGCGTGGTCTGCATTACCAGGTGGCGCCCTGGGCGGAGCAAAAGCTGGTCAGCTGCGTGCGAGGTCGGATTTGGGATCTGGCGGTGGATCTGCGCCGTGATTCGCCCAGCTTTCTGCTTTGGCACGCGCAGGAGTTGTCTGCGGCCTCTGGCGTCGCACTGATGATTCCGCAAGGATGCGCGCATGGGTTCCAGGCCCTGAGCGAAGACGCCGAGATCATCTATTGCCATTCCGCGCCTTACGTGCCCCAGGCCCAGGCGGGTTTGCACCCGTGTGATCCCCGACTGGCCATCGACTGGCCATTGCCGGTGCGGCGGCTTTCGCAGCGCGATGGCAGCTGGCCTTTTCTGAAGATCGATTTCAAGGGGCTGGTCACATGAACTGCCGGCATTGTGGTGCAGCATTGGCGCTGACGATGCTGGATCTGGGGCATGCGCCACCGTCCAACGCCTTTCTCCTGCGCAAACAATTGTCCGGGCCCGAAATCTGGTACCCGCTGCGGGTGCTGGTATGCGAGACCTGCTGGCTGGCGCAGACACAGGACACCGGGGTTGGCGATAGGTTGTTCGGCGATGACTACGCCTACTTCAGTGCCTATTCAAGCTCCTGGCTGGAACATGCGCGCATCTATGTGCAGGCCATGGTCCGGCGCTTTGCATTGGGTCCGCACAGCATGGTGGTCGAGGTGGCCGCCAACGATGGGTACCTGCTGCAGTACGTACAAAAGGCAGGTATTCCCTGTTACGGTGTGGAGCCGACCGCAGGCACTGCGCTGGCGGCCCGTGGCCGCGGACTGGAGATCGTGACCGAATTCTTCGGCACATCGTTAGCGGAGCGGCTGCAAGGGCAGGGCCGTACCGCCGACCTGTTGGTGGCCAACAACGTGTTGGCACATGTGCCGGACATCAATGACTTTGTCGCAGGATTCACCCATCTGCTCAAGCCCCACGGGGTCGCGACCTTCGAGTTCCCGCACCTGCTGCGCATGGTGCAGGAATGTCAGTTCGACACCGTATACCACGAGCACTTCAGTTATCTGTCGCTGACCGCCGTACAGCAAATCCTGGCAGCGCAGGGGCTGGTGGTGTTCGATGTGGAGCAATGGCCGACCCATGGAGGCAGCCTGCGGGTTTTTGCACAGCGCGCCGACGCTGGTGTGTATGCCGTCCAGGTGGCGGTGGCCGACATGCTTGCGCAGGAGCAGCACAGTGGGGTGCGCTCGCCGGCGTTCTACCGGCAGTTTCAGCACGAGACCGAGCGTATCAAGCATGAGCTGTTGATCTGGCTGCTGGCGTGCCGGCGGGATCGTATATCGGTCGCCGCCTATGGCGCAGCCGCCAAAGGCAATACCTTGCTCAATTTCGCCGGCGTGCGGCCGGATCTGCTGCCATATGTGGTGGATCGCAACCCGGCCAAGCAGGGCAAATACATGCCTGGCAGCCGGATTCCGGTCGTGGACGAGCAGCAATTACGTGTGCACAAGCCGATGCGCGTGCTGATCCTGCCCTGGAACCTGCAGGACGAGATCGTGCAACAACTGGCCTACATCGGACAGTGGGGGGGCCAGTTCGTGTCAGCAGTGCCGCGGCTGCGTTTACTGACTGCCGTTGCTGGCGTGCCCTTGACCGACTCCAGCGGAGGTGACCGATGAAGCTGTTGGTCACCGGGGCCAGCGGCTTCATCGGGCGTCATGTACTGGAACTGCTGCGCTTGCGGGGCGTGACCGCCTGGACTTTGGGTCGCGCGCCGCCGCCAGGGCATCCGCCCGGCGCGCATATTTCCTGTGACCTGCTCGCCGACAGTGACAACTGTGCTGCGGCCTTGCGCCGACTGGCCCCAAGCCACCTGTTGCACCTGGCCTGGGTGACGGACCCTGCGCGTTACCAAACATCCGCATTGAACGGCGATTGGCAGCAGGCCACCCAGTCGCTGGCGCTGGCATTCGCCGAAGCCGGGGGGCGCCATATCGTGGTTGCCGGCAGCTGCGCTGAATACGATTGGTCGCAAGGATGGTGCAGCGAGGACACGACGCCACTGGCGCCTGCCACGCCGTACGGCGTCGCGAAGGACGCAGCCCGGCGATGGATGCACGACTATGCGGCGGATCACGGCCTGCGATTGGCCTGGGGACGGATTTTCTTTCCTTTTGGTGCCTGGCAGTCGTCGCAGCGGCTGATTCCGGCGCTGGCATCGGCGCTTCAGGGCCATCGGGCTGTGTTCCCGGTACAGGCATTGCAGCAGCGCGACTTCGTGTCCGCGCCGGATGTTGCGCAGGCCTTGTGGACTCTGCTTCAGGCGCCGGCTGCGGGCAGCTACAACATCAGTTCGGCGCAGCCGGTGCCTATCGCGGATCTGGTATGGACTTTGGCGCGGTTGCTGCATGTCGACCCGGCTCCGGTGCTGGCCGTTGCCGCTGCCGGCCTGCAGGAACCGGCGCTGGTGGCAGGCGACAACCGTCGCTTGCGTGCGCTCGGATGGGCTGGTCCCACGCCGTTGGCCGACGCACTGGCGCAGATGATCGAATTCGATGCAGCAGCCCACTCGATGCGTCATGCGGTGGCCGTCCATGACCGCTGAGCAGCCCGTGCCGATATCCGGGTTGACGACCTGCCCGGTTTGCGGCGGCGGAGAACTGCAGCCATTCATTTTCCGGACGCAGGTGCCGGTACACCAGAATAGGGTTTTCCCGACGCGGCAGCTGGCGCGTGCGGCGACCCGGGGCGACCTTGCGATGCAGGTATGCAGATGCTGCGGCTTTGTGTTCAACCGAAGCTTCGACGCCAGTCGCCTGGAATACGAACAGGACTACGATAACACCCAGTCCCACTCGGGAGTCTTCGATGACTACCTGGACAGGCGCGTCGAGGACCTGGTGCTGAGCCAGGGTGTGCGCGACGCGCAGGTGGTCGAGGTGGGTTGCGGCAAGGGCCATTTCCTGCGCAAGCTGGTCGCTTATCCAAATTCCGGTAATCGGGGGCTGGGGTTCGACCCCAGTTATCGCGGGCCGTTGTCGGACCTGGGCGGTCGATTGCGCTTCGAGCGCCGTTTTTACGATGCACAATGCGCGCAAATACCCGCTGATGTCGTGGTGTGCCGCCATGTGATTGAACATGTCGGCGATCCGCTGGCCTTGCTGCGGGCCGTGCGTGCCGCGCTGCGCGAGCGCCCGCAAGCACGGGTGTTCTTCGAGACGCCGTGTGTGCGGTGGATTGTGCGTAACAAGGTGGTGTGGGACTTTTTCTACGAACATTGCTCACTGTTCTGCGCCGCTTCTTTGCAAAAAGCGTTCGAGCGCTCCGGATTCGACGTGCTGCAGGTGTCCCACGTGTTCGGCGACCAATATCTGTGGCTGGAGGCACGACCGGCGATCGGGCCCGACACAGGCATGGGCGACAGGCCGCACGGTGGGGCCGCGTCGGAATTAGCCGATCTGGCGCTGTCCCACGGCGCCAGCGAAACCTCCCAGTTACGTCTTTGGAGTGAGGCATTGGCACGCTGGCGCATCGACGGACCGGTGGCCTTGTGGGGTGCCGGCGCCAAGGGCGTGACCTTCGCGCACTTGTTGGATCCGCACACGCAGCACATCGACTGCGTGGTGGATATCAATCCTTCCAAGCAGGGTGGGCATGTCGCCGGCAGCGGCCATGCCATTGTTGCGCCGTCCGAGTTGCCGCGCCGCCATGTGGCCACCGTGATACTGATGAATCCGAATTACCGTGGGGAGGTCCAGGCCACGCTGGACGCCCTGCAATGCACCGCACGATTGATTGACTGGAGTCCCGCATGCAATTGACGATTGATACCGACACCCGAACGCTGAGTCTGGTCGACGGCGACCGGCGACAGGAACTACCCCTGTATTCGCGCGAGGCGTTCGAGGCCTTGTCTCGCCAGTGGGTGCGGGTGGGTTGGAGCCAGAAATACCAGTACACCTTTTCCTGGATGGGTCGGCCGGTGATCCAGCTACCCGAGGATATGCTGCGCATGCAGGAAGTGATCTTCCGCCTGCAGCCGGACGTCATCATCGAGACCGGCGTGGCCCATGGCGGCTCGTTAGTGTTTTACGCCAGCCTGTGCAAGGCCATGGACAAGGGCCGGATCGTGGGTGTGGACATCGAGATCCGGCCCCACAACCGACAGGCGATCGAGGAGCATCCGCTGGCCGGGCTGATCACGCTGATCGAGGGCTCGAGTACCGATCCTGAGATCGTCGCGCAGGTGCGTGCGCTGCTACGACCGGGAGAGACCACGCTGGTGATCCTCGACTCCAATCACAGCCATGCGCATGTGCTGTCCGAGCTGCAGGCCTATGGCGACATGGTGACGCCGGGCTTCTATATCGTGGCCACCGACGGAATCATGCAGGACCTGGCCGACGTGCCGCGGGGTCAGGCGGGCTGGTCGCATGACAATCCGACCCGTGCGGCGTATGCATTTGCGCAGGCGGACCCGCGGTTTGTGATCGAGCAGCCCGAGTGGCCGTTCAATGAAAGCGAGCTGCGGGCCAACATCACGCATTGGCCTGGTGCGTGGCTGCGTCGGGTGGCATAGACGGGGCTGCCACCTCATCTGGCGCTGTGCGCCTGCGATCTGCACCGCGTCTGGCGCGGTGCGTTTCCGATCTGCACCGCGTC
>CAZADK010000018.1:0-6977 GCA_964483855.1 uncultured Rhodoferax sp. | reverse complement strand
GCGCCTGCGATCTGCACCGCGTCTGGCGCGGTGCGTTTCCGATCTGCACCGCGTCGCGTGCGGTGCGTTGGTAGCGTACGGATGTATCAGCGCTGCAGCAGTGCCAACACCTGCTGAGGTAGCTGGTTGGCCTGCGCGACCATCGCCGTGCCGGCCTGCTGCAGGATCTGGGCCCGCGCCAGATTCGCGGTTTCCTGCGCGAAGTCGGCGTCCAGGATGCGCGAACGCGACGCCGACAGGTTCTCGGAGGTCACCTGCAGGTTGTTGATCGAGGTTTCGAAGCGCGACGGCAAGGCACCGAGTCTTGCCCGCTCGCCATTGATGAAGCCCAGCGCGGAAGCGACGGTCTTGAGTGCCTGGGTGGCGTTGGCGAACGATGTGACATCCAGGTCCGACACCTTGTTCAGCGTGGATCCGCCGTCTGCTGCCAGATTGGTGGTGGTGACGTCCACGGCGAACGATTTGTCGGAATCGAGCGTGATGTAACCCACGACCGTCGCGGTGTTGGATGTGGTGTCGGCCGCCAGCGTGACAGCGGTACCCGAGGCGCCGCCGGTGCTGGAGAGTTTCTGGACCGCGACCGTGCTGGCGTTGGCCACCGCCGTATCGGCTACCGAAATGTCGTTGCCGGTGGCATTGGTCAGCACCACTGCCGTACCGGTCGCGTTCAGCGAGGCAGTGATGCCGGTCTTGGACGATTGGTCATTGATCGCCGCCACGGCGGTGGACAGGCCGTCGGTGGTCGTGGCAGACGCGATCGTGAAAGACACGGCCTGCGGCGCCACGTTGTCCGATTGCAGTGTCAGGTTGTAGGCACCGGCTGCGCCGAAGGTCAGACTCAGTTCGGTGCGGGCCGTGGCGACCACGCCGGTAGTCGACGCGGCCAGGTTGATCTTGTCGGTGTTGGCCTTGGCCGTGCTGTTGACGTCCACCGTGATGTTCACGCTGCCCAGCGTTCCGTTGACGATCATCGTGCCAGCCACGGTCGAATTGAGTCCTGGTGCGGCCAGGACTGCAGCACCACCAGCGCCCTGCAACTGGTTGTTGCCGTAGACATTGGTCCGCATGTTGGCCGTGGTGGCGGTGATGGTCTGGTTGGCGTTGGCTCCCACCTGGAACTGCTGCGTGCCGAAGGTTCCGTCGAGCAGGCGGGAACCGTTGAATTCGGTGGTCTGTGCGATCCGGTCGAGCTCGGTCACCAACTGGGTGACCTCCTGCTGCAGAGCCTGACGGTCGCTGGCGCTGTTGGTGGCATTGGCCGATTGCACGGCCAGTTCGCGTACCCGCTGCAATATGTTGCCGGCTCCGCTCATGGCGCCTTCGGCTGTCTGGGCCAGCGAGATGCCGTCGTTGGCGTTGCGCGCGGCCTGGTTCAGGCCCCTGATCTGCGTCGTGAACCGCTCGGAAATCGCCAGGCCGGCGGCATCATCCTTGGCGCTGTTGATGCGCAGGCCCGAGGACAGGCGTTGGATCGACGTCGTCAGGGAAGCCGCGCTCGCGCCCAGATTGCGCTGGGTGGTGAGCGAATTGATATTTGTATTGATGACGGAAGCCATGGAAATCTCCTGGTGGAGCCAGCCCTTCTGAAGGTGCAAGTGCCTTCGGAAGCTGACAAAGCGGGACCATGGAAAGAATTGTGGGCACTTGAACAAAGTCCGTGCCGCCGATAAACCGGCGAAAAACCAGCCAATTTTTCTGTTTCCCCCTCAAGTTTTTCCGCCAGAACCCGAAATCCCTAGCAACGGGTTGCATGAAGGGCTCGTGGTTCGGAGGTCTCTGGCAACAGGGCGCCGGGCATTGCGGCCAGCTTCGCGCTGGCGTTCAGGCTGGCAGCAATGCCGGAAACAGTCAGTCTTTTGTGGAGTAACACTATGGCTTCAACCATCAATACGAATATCAATTCGCTTACCGCGCAGCGCAATCTGGGCATGAGTGCCTCTTCGCTGTCCACGTCGATCCAGCGGCTGTCGTCGGGCCTGCGCATCAACAGCGCCAAGGATGATGCCGCCGGTCTGGCGATTTCCGAGCGTTTCACCTCCCAGGTGCGCGGCTTGAACCAGGCGGTGCGCAATGCCAACGACGGCATCTCGCTGGCCCAGACGGCGGAGGGCGCGCTCAAGGCGTCTGGCGACATCCTGCAGCGGGTGCGTGAACTGGCCGTGCAGTCGGCCAACGCGACCAACAGTGCCAGCGACCGTCAGGCCCTGCAGGCGGAGGTAGGTCAACTGGTTTCGGAGCTTGACCGCATTGCGCAGACGACGGCATTCAACGGCACCAAGTTGATTGACGGATCGTTCGGCACCCAACAGTTCCAGGTCGGTGCCAACGCCAATCAGACCATCACGGCGGCAACCGCCAATCTGCGCACCAGCGTGTATGGTAACAATCAGCAGCTCAGTGCCGGCGCGGCGGCTACGGCGTCGGCCGCAGGCACCAACAACGTGACTGCCGGTGCCGTGACGATCAACGGGTCGATCGGCAGCGCCGTGGTGACACTGGTCACCAATGGCACGGCCCAGGCTTCGGCCGGCCTGATCAACGCGAAAACGGCCGACACCGGCGTGACTGCTACTGCCCGCAACGACGTGAGCCTGACCTTCAGCGCAACGGGCGCTTACACGATCAACCTGCAATCCGACAACGCGTCAGCGCAGACGATCTCGTTCTCGTTGGCGGCTACAGGCACGGCAGACGGCCTTTCCGCAGCTGTGGCTGCCATCAACGACCAGTCGTCCAAAACCGGTGTTATTGCATCTCTCAATTCCACCGGGTCCACGGTCGTCCTGACCAATGCGGCCGGAAACGACATCACGGTATCGGACACGACGACCGCCAACGCGGGAACCACGGCGGTGCAAAAGCTCGACTCGGCCGGTGCGAACTCGGGTACTGCGGTCACGCTGGCCGCAGATGTTACGGCGAACAATGCCACCGTGGCGGGATATGTGACGCTCGACTCCGCGAAGTCGTTCTCGACCACGGTCGCTGCTGGCAATACCATCACCGCAGGTTCTTCGTTACTCAAGAAGGTATCGGATCTGGACATCACGACCTTTGCCAAGGCCACCGAAGCCCTGAAGACCGTGGACTCCGCGATTTCCTTCATCAGCGGGTCGCGCGCCGGCCTCGGCGCCTTGCAGTCCCGCTTCGAGACCGCCATCAACAACGTGCAGACGACATCGGAGAACCTGCAGGCCTCGCGCTCGCGCATCCTGGACGCCGACTTCGCCCAGGAAACCGCTAACCTGTCAAGGGCCCAGATCCTGCAGCAGGCCGGCACCGCGATGGTGGCACAGGCCAACCAGTTGCCGCAGGGCGTGCTGGCCCTGCTGCGGTAATCGAGGAGGTCCATCCGATGATGGGCTGGCCGTGAGGCGCCAGCAGTTCCCGTGACCCCGGCGGCGGATCCCAACGATCCGCCGCCTTTTCGGCTTTTGTGCGTTGCAGATCCGGGATCGCCCAGCCCAGCCACGCGGCAGGCGCTGCGACGGGGCGCCAGAAGACGCGAGGTTGTCAGGCGCGTTCGTGTAGGTCGTGTTACATGTGCATTTCTCTGGATTGAAATCGGCGCGAATCCGGATAATGCAGCGGCAGGCCCTTTGAGGGGCGAAGGAGAAAACCATGGCGACCATTTCTTCCCCGGGCATCGGGAGCGGCCTGGACGTGAAGTCCATCGTGTCGCAGCTGGTGGCGATCGAGAAACAACCCCTGACCAAGCTGCAGGTGCAGGCGGCGACGGTCCAGACCCGGATCTCCGTGTTCGGTCAGATCAAGTCACTGGTGTCCACGCTGTCCGATGCGGCCAGCCGGCTCGGCAGTTTGACGACGTTCAACGCGGTCAAGGCCAACTCATCCAACACCAAGACGGTGTCAGCCTCGGCCATTGGTGGCGCCGCGGCAACCAGCTTTTCGGTCAAGGTCGACAACCTGGCCAAAGCCCAGGCCACCGCATCAGGCGCCTTGTTGCCGGTGGGCGGAGCTCTCGGGGCTGGCACCTTGCGCTTGCAGCTCGGCCAGTGGACGATTGTGCCGAGTTCATTCACGCCGCAGGTTGGCGGCGGGCAGGTCGATATCGAGGTCAGCGCCGCCGATACGGTCAGTGACGTGGCCAGCAAGATCAACGGTGCAGGTGCCGGCGTGACGGCCACCGTGCTCAACGACGTGTCCGGCGAGCGCCTTCTGTTGCGGTCGAGCACGACCGGCGTGGCGGCTGGCTTTGAGCTCAGCGTCGTCGCCGATGCCGATAACAACACGTCCGATGCAGCCGGCTTGTCGCGCCTGGTCAATGGCGGGTCCATTCAGTACGCAGAAGACGCCAGGCTGCAGATCAACAACATACCCGTCACCTCATCGACCAATAAATTCGAAAACGTCGTTTCTGGTGTGACGCTCACAGCCAACGAGGTCAGTGCCGATCCGGCCGAGATCACGGTGACGAAAGACAAGTCGACCGTGACGACCGCGCTGAACGATTTCGTCGCGGCCTACAACGCGGTCAACCAGGCGATCAACGAACAGACCAAGTACGACCCTGCCTCGAAGAACGCGGGCCTGCTGCAGGGTGACTCGACCGCGATCGGCCTGCAGAACGCGCTGCGCGGCATCTTGCAGTCGACCACCATCGGCTCGGTCTATCGGCGGTTGAACGAAGTGGGCATCACCCAGCAACTGGGCGGTGACCTGGCCGTCGACAGTGCCAAGCTCGAGACCGCCATCAACAATGGCGACGAACTGAAGAACCTGCTGCGCATCGACAACGGCAATCCGCTGACCAATGGCGTGGCGTCCAAGTTCTCGGCCTTCGCCAAGGGCCTGCTGGCCACCGACGGCCTGTTCAGCAGCAAGGACGCATCGCTCAAGCGCTCGCTCGACCTCAATGCCAAGGACCAGACGCGGCTGAACGAAAAGGTGACTCGCATTGAAGCCCAACTCAACCGCCGCTACAGTGCGCTGGACGTGCAGCTCAACAGCCTGAACGCGCTCAACGCCTATGTGACGCAGCAGGTCACGCTGTGGAACCAGTCCAGGAATTGAGCCGGCTTGGCGAACTGGGGGCCAAAAGCCTGGTTATTCCCGCCGGCAAAGGCTTGATTTGCACGCCAACGTGCCGATAAAGAAGACATCACTTCAAGGAACGTTCGCATGTTTTCCCAGATGGGTCCCCGGTCGGCCAACGCCTACAAGACGATTGGTGTTGAGACCAGTGTCAGCCGGGCCAGCGCGCATGACCTGGTCGATATGTTGTTTGACGGCCTGATGGTGGCGGTGGGGTCGGCCCGTGCCGCGCTGGCCAGTGGCGATGTCAAGAGCAAATGCGTCAACATCGTCACCGCCGTGCGGATCCTGGAAGAGGGCCTCAAAGGCGCACTGAACCTGGAGCAAGGCGGGCAGCTGGCTGCCAACCTGCAGGAGTTGTACGGTTATTGCGTGGTGCGTCTGACCCAGGCCAACGCACGCAACGACCTGGCGGCACTGGACGAGGTGTTTCGGCTGATCGAGCCGGTCGCCAGCGGGTGGAAGCAGATGGGCCAGACTGCCCAGGCGCAGCCTGGTCCCCGCCTGCGGGCCGCTTGAGGGGCTGGAGTCACCATGAGCAATACCCTGATCGACTATTACCGGGCGCTGGAATCCGCCAGCGTCAGCATGCTGGAGGCGGCCAAGACCGAAGACTGGGACGGCGTGGTCCGGCTCGAGGGCACCTGCGCGGTGCTGATCGAGCAATTGCGGTACGCCTCCACCAACCAGGAGCTGCTGGCCGAACAGCGGGCTGAAAAATCCGGCATCATGCGGCGCATACTGGCCAACGATGCCCAGGTCCGTTATCTGGCCGAACCCTGGCTGGCGCACTTCGAGAAAAAGCTCGGAGGTCTGCAGCACATGCTGCACTGACGGCAGGCCGCTGACGCAGTCGATCAGACCTGCATGTTCATGATGTCGGTGTAGGCCTGCACCATCCGGTTGCGCACGTGCAGCGTGGCCTGGAAGCCGATCTGGGCCTTCTGGATCGCGACCATGGTGTCTTCCAGGCTGACCGTGGGATTTTCCATCTGTACTTCGCGCTGCATCTGCCGCGATTGGTTCTGGGCCGCGCTGACTTCGTGCAGCGCGCTTTTCATGGCACCCGAAAAGCCTCCATCGGCCCCTGCCACCGCCTTGTCGAGCGTCGGACGCGTAAGCGCCGTGGGACGGATGCCCGCGGGCATGGTGGTGGGGGGAAGGCGTAGATCCATCGTGTGCTCCGGGGACGGTCCATGTGATGTTTCCATGCTAGTGGGGCTGGCGCCGCAGCATTGGCTGAATTGGCAGGTGAATGGGCCTTTTATCGGCCTCATGCCGGTGACCGGCCGCTCCAATAATGACTTCCGTTGTGGCTGCGACCTCGCGCCACGTTGTTTCGGATCGCTCGATGACCGCCGTTGCCACCGTTTCCGCCAACCCCTCCATGACCGAGCGCCTGGGCGCCCTGGAGTCGGGGCAGCGCATGCGCCTGGCCATGGGTGCCGTGTTGCTGGTCGCACTGGTGATCGGCGGAGTGTTGCTGGGCGGGACGACCGAATGGCGGGTGTTGTACGCCAACCTGGCGGACAAGGACGGCGGCGCCATCGTGGCGCAGTTGTCGCAGATGAACATTCCCTACAAGCATGCGGACGGTGGCTCGGCCATCCTGGTGCCGGCCGATCGGGTGCACGACACCCGGCTGCGCCTGGCGTCCCAGGGCCTGCCCAAGGGGTCGGTGGTCGGATTCGAAATGATGGAGTCGAACCGGTTCGGCATGACCCAGTTCCAGGAACGGTTGACGTTCCAGCGGGGGCTCGAGGGCGAATTGACCCGATCGATCCAGGCCCTGTCGTCGGTGCAGAGCGCGCGGGTGCATCTCGCGCTGCCAAACCAGAACGGCTTTTTCCGCGAGCAGCAAAAACCTTCTGCGTCGGTGCTGGTCAGCCTGCATCCGGCCCGCACGCTGGACGACACCAGGT
>CAZADK010000017.1:12512-18136 GCA_964483855.1 uncultured Rhodoferax sp. | reverse complement strand
ATTGATCACCGACCACAACGTGCGCGAGACGCTGGGCATCTGCGACCATGCCTACATCATCAGCGACGGCAGCGTGCTGGCCGCTGGAACACCAGCCGAAATCGTCGACAACGCGGAAGTGCGCCGGGTCTACCTGGGCGAGCACTTCAAGATGTAGATGAAACCGGGTCTTTCGCTGCGCGTCTCGCAGCATCTGGCGTTGACGCCGCAACTGCAGCAGTCGATCCGCCTGCTGCAGCTCTCGACGCTGGAGTTGAGCCAGGAAATCAGCCAGATGCTGGACGACAACCCGTTCCTGGAGGTTTCGGAGGAACGCAGCGAGCGCGAGGACTTCGGTCTCGACCAGAGCGACGCGCCGGTGGTGCCGGGCGAGCGGGAAACCGAACTGGTCACCGGCGCGGCGCAAGACTATGTGTCGGTACCCGATGCGCCCTCCAGCGACGATTCGGTCACGCCCTTGTCGGCCGAGGACGGCCAGAGCTGGGATGGCGACGGCACGCAGGAAATCGCGGCCGACGACGGGGAATGGGGCGGCGATGCCAAGGCGCATGGCAACAACCTGGATAGCGATGGCGATGCAGATGCCGGCGAACTGGCGCGTACCCACGAGACGCTGCAGGCGCATCTGCACGTACAGGCGCTGGCAACTCGCCTGGGCCAGGAGGACCGGGTCGCCCTGCGGTTCCTGATCGAGTCGCTCAATGAAGACGGTTACCTCGAGGACACGCTGGAACAGCTGGCTGCGGGCCTGTCGCCGGCCGACGCGGATGAGCTGGAGCAGCTGCTGCACCATTTCCGCATTGCCTTGATCACCCTGCAGGGATTGGACCCGGTCGGGGTGGGCGCCAGTGACCTGGGTGAATGCCTGCGCCTGCAACTGCGGGCCACGCAGCGTGCGTTGCCGCTGGACGACGTGCAGCAGAACCTGCTGGCGCATGCAGTGCGGATCTGCTCGCAGCCGATCGACTTGCTGGCGCGACGCGACGTGCGCAAGCTCGCGCACCTGTGCGGCGCCAGCGATAGCGCGATCAAGGAGGCGATTGCGCTGATCGCGCGACTCGAGCCCAAGCCGGGCCGGCGTTTCGTCAACGTCGAGCGCAACATCATCGTGCCCGATGTGTTGGTGGTACAGGTCGGCAGTGGCGCCAACACGCGTTTCCGGGCCCAGATCAATCCGCAGGTCATGCCGCGCCTGCGCGTGCATGACATCTATGCGAACGCCTTGCGTCAGCATCGCGGCAATGGCAGCGATGCCTCCAACTATGCGGCGCTGCAGCAGCGCCTGCAGGAGGCGCGCTGGTTCATCAAGAACATCCAGCAGCGTTTCGACACGATCTTGCGTGTGAGCACCGCGATCGTCACGCGGCAGAAGAATTTCTTCCTGCACGGCGTGCTGGCAATGCGCCCCCTGGTGCTGCGCGAGATTGCCGACGAACTGGGCCTGCACGAATCGACGATCAGCCGGGTCACGACGGCCAAGTACATGGCCACCCCGCTGGGCACCTTCGAGCTGAAGTATTTCTTCGGCTCCTCGCTGGGCACCGAGTCGGGTGGCAATGCATCGAGTACCGCGGTGCGCGCGCTGATCAAGCAGTTCATCCATGCCGAGTCGGATAAAAGGCCGCTCAGCGACAACCAGTTGTCCGAGATGCTCAAGGAGCAGGGTATCGCCTGCGCGCGCCGCACGGTTGCAAAGTACCGTGAAGGCCTGCGTATCGCCCCTGCCAACCTGCGCCGCGCACTGTGAAGCCCTGCCCGCGGCGCCCCCCATCGCCGACTGCACCGTGAACCAGCTTCAGTTGTTCCTGCCCTGCGCGGCCGGCGTCGAGGACTATCTTGCAGCCGAGGCAGCCCGTATCACCGGGCAGCCACCCGAGCAGGTGCAAAAATGGCGCGCCGGCGTGGTGTTGCAGGCCTCTTGGCGCGACGCGATGCTGCTGAACCTGCACAGCCGGCTCGCGCAACGGGTGCTGGTGCAACTGCACCAGGTGATGTATCGCAACGAGCAGGATCTTTACCGCGCCGCCAGCGATGTGGCCTGGGAGATCTGGTTCACGCCGCGCGAATCGATCAAGGTCGAGGTCACGGCCCAGCACAGCCCATTGAGCAGCCTGAACTTCGCCGCTCTCAAGATCAAGGATGCGGTGTGTGACCGCTTCCGTGCCAAGTGCGGCGGCGTACGCCCCGATGTCGATACAGAGCAGCCGGATATTCGCATCTACGTCCACCTGACGACCGACACCGTGTCGTTGTATGTCGACACGTCGGGCGAAGCCTTGTTCAAGCGCGGCTGGCGCGAGGACAAGGGCGAGGCGCCCTTGAAGGAGACACTGGCCGCGGCGATGCTGGCCGCCAGCGGCTGGGTCGATACGCCGCAGCTGCCGCTGTACGACCCCTGCTGCGGCAGCGGCACGATCGCCATCGAGGCGGCCCAGATCGCCTGCCACGTCGCACCTGGCTCGCTGCGTCGCTTTGCTTTCGAGAAGATGCTGCCGTTCCAGCCGCATGTGTGGGATGCCATCCGCGAGGCGGCGCGAGCTGCGCAGCGCCTGCCGGCACCCGGCTCCAGGCCAACCATCTTCGGCAGCGATGTCTCGCACCGCATGGTCGACTTCGCGCAGCGCAATGCCAGGCGCGCCGGGGTGGCCGATGCGATCGAGTTCCGTGGCGGCGACGCCTTGCAGCGGCTGCCGCCTTGCGCTGCGCCAGCGCTGATGATGGTCAACCCGCCGTACGGCCAACGGATCGCCACCGCCGGTTTTGCCGGCGCGCATGCGCGGCGGCGGGACGGGCCTGACCGGGGCGAGGCATGGGACGACGGGGTGGCGCCGCCGACGCGCAGCCCGCGCGAACAGGCGCACACCGAAGACGGCGGCGACTTCTTCGTGCAATTGGCCGCGCACTGGAAGAAAAACTTTGCTGGATGGACCGTCTGGATGCTGACGCCGGACCTGAAACTTCCCGGCACGATGCGGCTGAAGGCGGGCCGGCGGGTGCCGATGTGGAACGGCCCGATCGAATGCCGGATGTTCCGTTTCGACATGGTGCAGGGTTCGGCGCGCACGACCAAACCACGCGTGTCGTCCGGAGAATGAACGCCTGGTCAGTGGCCCGCAGCGCGCAGGATCGCCCGTGAATGCGGTGGCACCACCGCAACACGCCGTGGTGATCGACACCAATATCGTGCTGGATCTGTTGTTGTTCGCCGACCCGTCGACGCAGGCCTTGCGTGCGGCACTGGATACAGGTGCACTGGCCTGGCTGGCAACCGATGCCATGCGCGGCGAACTGCAGCGGGTGCTGGATTATCCGGCGATGCGCACGCCACTGTCGGCACGCGGCCTGGTGGCGACAGACGTGCTGGAGCGTTACGACCGATCGGCCCAGCTGCGACCGGCTGCTCCGGCCTGTCGTGTGCGGTGCAGCGACCCCCACGATCAGCCCTTCATCGATCTGGCGGTGGCGCACCGTGCCAGGTTGCTGAGCAAAGACAAGGCGGTGCTGCATCTGCGCCGGCGCCTGGCGCCGCTTGCGGTCATGGTGGCGCCGGGTTTCAGGCCTTCGGCAGCGTGAAGCTTTCGGCGCGCGCCTGCGGCCAAGACTGGCGGTAGATCAGCGGCAGGCCGGTCAGGTCCGACTGCAGCAAGGCGCCGTCTTGCATCTGGGCCAGCACAGTCTGCGCCAGCGAATGCACCTTGCCGTCGGCGGACCGGCGCACGATGTGGTGCGCGGTGATGCCGCCCGGATGGTCCAGCCCGGCGGCCTGCACCATCTCCTTGAGCGCGTGCAACGTCATCGCGTGGTAATTGAAAACCCGGCGTGTCTTGTCGCCCACGACCAGCGCCTTCTGGCGCAGCGGGTCCTGGGTGGTGACGCCGGTCGGGCAGTGGCCGGTGTGACAGGTCTGGGCCTGCACGCAGCCGAGTGCGAACATGAAGCCGCGGGCGCTGTTGCACCAGTCTGCGCCCAGCGCCATCATGCGCGCGATGTCGAACGCACTGATCACCTTGCCAGCGCAGCCGATCCGGATCCGGTCTCGCAGTCCGGCCCCGCGCAGGGTGTTGTGCACCAGCAGCAGTCCCTCCTGCAGTGGAGAACCCACATGGTTGGTGAATTCGACTGGCGCGGCGCCGGTGCCGCCTTCAGCACCATCGACGACGATGAAATCGGGCGTGATACCGGTCTGCCTCATGGCTTTGACGATGGCAAACCATTCCCAGGGATGGCCGATGCACAACTTGAATCCGGTGGGCTTGCCGCCCGACAGTATGCGCAGCCGCGCGATGAATTCCAGCAGACCTACGGGTGTCGAGAAGGCACTGTGGGCGGCTGGTGAGACGCATTCCACGCCCACCGGGATGCCGCGTGCGGCCGCGATTTCCGGCGTCACCTTCGGGCCGGGCAGTACCCCGCCGTGACCCGGTTTTGCACCCTGGCTGAGCTTGAGTTCGATCATCTTGACCTGCGGGTCGTGCGCATTGGCGGTGAACCGGTCTGCATCGAACTGCCCGACGTCATTGCGGCAGCCGAAATAACCCGAACCGATCTCCCAGATCAGGTCGCCGCCGTGGCGGCGGTGGTGTGCCGAGATCGATCCTTCGCCGGTGTCATGGGCAAAGCCACCCTGCCGGGCGCCGGCGTTGAGCGCGAGGATGGCATTGGCGCTGAGCGAGCCGAAGCTCATCGCCGAGATGTTGAACAGGCTCGCGTTGTACGGCTGCGTGCATTGGCCCAGCGCGGGGTCGCGGCTGGCAACCTGTTCGGGCGTGCCCCCGATCCAGAGCCGGAAGTCGTGTGATGCGATCGTGCTCGGCACCATCGCGTGGTTGACCCATTCGTAGTCCTCCGCACGCACGTTGAGCAAGGTGCCGAACGGGCGCAGATCCGAGTCACCCTTGGCCCGCTGGTAGACCAGCGAACGCTGCGCGCGCGAGAACGGCGCGGCCTCGTAATCGCCTTCCAGGAAATACTGGCGCAGCTCTGGCCGCACGAATTCGAGCATGTAGCGAAGGTGCCCGATGACCGGATAGTTGCGCAAGATGGAGCGCCGGGGTTGGGCCAGGTCGTACACCCCCACGGCTACCAGCGGCAGCATCACCAGCACCAGCGCGATGCCGACGCCCCACACGGACAGTGCCGCCAGGCTGGCCAGTAGAGCGAGTAGACAAAGCCCGAAGACGGTGTAACGGATCGGCAAAAGCAGGTTCAGTTTGTTCAGCATGGACGGATTGTCGGTCGGGCCGGTCGGTGCTGGCGGTCGGTCGCGCAACGATGTCTCACAGTGCCGGTGGAACGGCGTCGGCCAGGTAATCGAACACAGCCCGGATACGCGGACTGGTTCGGATTTCCCGGTGCACGAGCAGCCAGACCGGAATGGGCTCTATCCGGAGCATCGGGAGCAAAGGCACGACGGCGGAGTCGTCGCGCCGGACATAGTCTGCTAAAAATCCGATGCCGATACCCGCGCGCACTGCTTCCCGATAGGCCATCAGGTCGTCGGTGCGCAAGGCGAAATGTTCCGGGCCGACCAGAAACCCCATGGCCGCGAACCCGCGCAAGATGGTCTCGTTGCGGTCGTGGCCGATCAGGTCGTGTCGGAGCAGATCGGCCGGTTGCAACGGGGT
>CAZADK010000017.1:12104-12502 GCA_964483855.1 uncultured Rhodoferax sp. | reverse complement strand
GGTGCCGTGGCGGTGCAGGTAGTCGCGGTGCGCGTAAGCCCCCAGAGTGACCTTGCCGATGCGCCGCGCGATCAGCGTGGATCGATCGGGCTGCACCATGCGCAGCGCGATGTCGGCCTCGCGTCGCAACAGGTTGCTCACGCTGTTGCTCACCACCAGCTCGACCTGGACGTCCGGCAAGGCGCGGCGCATGCGGGCCAGGATCGGCGGCAAAAGATGGCAGGCGACCGGCTGGCTGGCAGTGATCCGTACCGTTCCGGTGATGCGCGACTGGGCCAGCGACACCTTGCGCGATAGCTGCAAGGCCCCCGACTCCATCTGGCGCGCCGAGTCGGCCAGCCGCAACGCCGTGTCGGACGCCAGCAGGCCGCGACCGGTGCGTTCGAACAGTACTACCC
>CAZADK010000017.1:11673-12094 GCA_964483855.1 uncultured Rhodoferax sp. | reverse complement strand
GTACTACCCCAAGCTGGCTTTCGAGCTCGGCGACATGGCGCCCGACAGTGGGCTGGCTCGTACCCAGTACCTTGGCTGCGCCCAGCAGGCTGCCACGGTCGAGCGCTGCCAGGAACGAGCGCTGCCAGGAACGAGCGCACCAGCCGCCAGTCGAAGTCCTGCTTCATCGCGGCGAAGCAGTGGCGCGGCCGGTTCCGTTATGCATTTCTGTATTTCTGTGTTGCCGGCGCGCCGTTGGCTCTGCGGTGGCTCGTGCTGCCATGCCTGGCGGCCACGTGGATGTTCGGCCCGGCGGGACTGCTGCTGTTCATGCTGATGTCGGCAGGCGTTCAGCACTGGGCGCGCCCAGTGGGAGTGACGGGATGAGCGGCGCCGCAGGAACAGACCTGCATGTGGGTGTCAGGCGCAGCCGTGTCAATGG
>CAZADK010000017.1:6499-11663 GCA_964483855.1 uncultured Rhodoferax sp. | reverse complement strand
GTCCAAGTGACATACCGACCACCGACGGATAGGCGCTGGTGGGCGTCGCGCTGGTCCTGTTGCTGGCGATGCTGCCGACGGCACTGCTGATGATGCTCGATACACGCCAGTTGCTGGGCATCAGCGTCTGGGTCAAACCCTGGAAGTTCCAGCTCTCGGTCGGAACCTATCTGCTCACGCTCGCATGGGTGATGGCCTTCCTGACGCCGCACCAGCGCCTATCCGTCGGTGGTCGGTATGTCACTTGGACAGCGATTACCAGCGCCCTATTGGAAGTGGCCTACATCAGCTGGCAGGCCGCGTGGGGACGCGCCTCGCATTTCAATATCGGAACGTCTTTGGACGCCACCATGTATGGCTTGATGGGCGTTGGCGCGGTCCTGCTGACCAGCACCGCGCTGGTGCTGGGCGTGATGGTGCTGCGCAACCGGCCGACTGGTTTTTCGCCTGTCCTGCAGCAGGCGGTCGGCTGGGGGCTGGTGCTCACCTGCCTGCTGGGTACCGGATTTGGCGCCTACCTGTCGACACGGACCGGGCATGCCGTGGGCGGAAGCGCCAGCGATGCCGGCGGCATGTGGCTGAGTGGCTGGTTGCGCAGCGGCGGCGATTTGCGCGTGGCGCATTTCTTCGGCATTCATGCGGTCCACGCGATGGTGGTGGTGGGCTGGCTGTTGGATCGACTGTCGCGCCGGCGAACAGTGCTTGAGTCTGCCAGCACGGATCGAGCCAGCGGTGCGGTCGTCGTGGTCTGGGGGTTTGCGCTGGCTTACAGTCTGTTGTGCGCCTGGACGCTGCACCAGGCCATGGCAGGACGACCTTTCCTGGGCTGACACCCGCAATCGTTAGCGCCCAATGCCCATGGCTTGGGTAATATCAGGGCGCATCCGCTGCCGCGGCGGCAGCCCGACCCTCCAACCGGAACGCGCCAGCCATGACTCCTGCGCAATTGCTTTTCCATTACGACGACGGTCAGCCGTGGCCCACGGCGCCCGGCAGCGACCATGCGTTGAACGTCGCACAGGCTTATCAGCAGGCGCTGGCTGTGCGCCAGTTGCGGATCGCGCGCGGCGAGTTGCCGCAGGGTTTCAAGATCGGTTTCACCAACCGCGCCATCTGGCAGCGCTACAACGTGTCCGCGCCGATCTGGGGCACGGTGTGGAACACCACGCTGGTGTTCTGCGAGGGCGAGGGTGAAGTCGCGTTGCGCCAAGTCTGCCAGCCGCGTATTGAGCCGGAGACCGTGTTCGGCATGCGCGAGAGCCCGAAGCCGGATGCGACGCCAGACGACGTTTTCGATGCGATCGAATGGATGGCGCCCGGATTCGAAATCGTTCAGTCGCATTTGCCGGATTGGAAGTTCTTGGCGCCCGATGCGGTGAGCGACGGCGCGCTGCATGCACGGCTGCTGGTCGGGCGCCGCGTCGCGGTGCGTGACGTGGCCTCCAACGCCGCGCAACTCGATGCAGTGCTGGCCGCAATTGGCGTCCTGCTGCAGCGCGACGGGCAGGCGGTCGAGCGTGGCACCGGCGCCAACGTGCTGGGTAGCCCGTTGCGCGCGTTGCGGCATTTCGTGGCCGAGTTGCGCCAGTGTCCGGACGCGCCTGACCTGTTACCGGGCGACGTCGTCACCACCGGAACCTGGACAGACGCCTGGCCGGTGACCGTCGGTGAGACCTGGCGGGCCGATTTCGACAGCCCGCTGATGCCACTGCAGGTCCAGTTCCGCTGAGTGGGCGGCCCGCGGACGCGTATCGTGAGCAAACGAATGGAGCGCTTCGACGTCGTGATCATCGGTGGCGCGGCGGTTGGCAGCGCGGCGGCCTATTTCCTGTCCGCGCATGCCGGCTTCCAGGGCTCGGTGCTCGTGCTCGAGCCCGATCCGACCTACACCTGGTGCGCCACGACACGCTCGCTGGCCTCCATCCGGCAGCAGTTTTCGACGCCGGGCAATATCCGGATGTCGCAGTTCGCGACCGACTTCATTTGCCGCATCGGCGAACATCTGTCGGTGCACGGCATCGCGCCCGATGTCGGTTTTCGCGAGGCCGGATACCTGTTCCTGGCCGGCGCGCAGGGGCTGGCTACGCTGCAATCGAACCATGCGGTGCAACGCACATGCGGTGTCGATGTGGCCTTGCTCGCACCCGACGATTTGGCACGCCGATTCCCTTGGCTGCGGGTCGACGACCTGGCTGGTGCCAGCCTGGGCCTGTCCGGTGAAGGCTGGCTCGATGCGCACAGTCTGATGCAGGCGTTGCGGCGCAAGGCGCGGGCCCAGGGTGTGGTGTACCGCACGGCACGGGCGGTGGCGTTGCAGCACTGCGGCGCCGCGGTCACCGCAGTGCAACTGGCCGATGGCGGGCGCGTGTCCTGCGGCAACGTCATCAATGCGGCCGGCACCGGTGCGGCTGCGTTGGCGCGTTCGGCCGGCATCGTGTTGCCGGTGCAGTCGCGCAAACGCTGCGTGTTCCCGTTCCACAGCCCGGAGCCGGCGCCCCGCTGCCCGCTGGTGATCGACACGGGTGGCGTCTATTTCCGGCCTGAAGGCACGGGATTCCTGTGTGGCGTGGCCCTGCCCGAAGACCAGGACCCGGAGTGTTTCGACTTCGAGGTCCAGCACGAACTGTTCGACGACGTACTATGGCCGGCGCTGGCGCACCGGGTGCCGGGTTTCGAGGCGGCGCGGGTCGGCAAGCCGTGGGCCGGCCACTACGACGTCAACACGCTGGACCACAACCTGATCCTGGGCGCGCACCCGGCGCTGGACAACCTGTTGTTCGCCAACGGTTTCAGCGGCCATGGGCTGCAGCAGTCGCCAGCGGTGGGTCGCGCCCTGGCCGAACTGGTCGTGGCGCGCCGGTTCGAGACGCTGGACCTGTCGGAGTTCGGCTGGCAGCGGGTGCTGGATGGGCGTCCGATGCGCGAGATCAACGTTGTGTGAATTTCATCGTCAACCCTGCCAGACGCCGTAACCGGCTTCGCGCAGTGCGATGCCGAGTTCGACCTCCATGTCGCGTGCGCCTTCGTACGGCATCGGGTTGTACATCGTGTACAGGCCTGGCAACAGGTGCATACCGAAGCGGCGTACATAGCTGTTGGACTGGATGCCGGCCTTGTGTTTGTCGAAGCGCAGATCCGGATCCAGCCCGGTCATGCCGACATAGACAAAAGGTTTGCCCAGTTGGTAGTCAGGATTGGCGCGGCGAAAACGCGCGATGTTCCAGACGGCGTCGCCGAGTTCGATCACGTAGACATGGTAGTGTTGCCCGCGCGCCGTTCGCGCTGGCGTGCTGGTGGCCGACGGTGTTCCAGCACGGAGCCGTCCGGCGGCCGCGCGGGGCCGTCGGGTGCCGTCTTGTGTCATGGTCTGCCAGGTTCGCCCGGCGGAGCCAGCATCGCAAGCAGGCCTGCCAGCGCATGCACCACGGTGGCCGCGCGCACCGCGGCGCGGTTGCCATCGAAGCGCCGCATCTCGCAGCGCACGACGCCATCGACGTTCCAGCCGAACCAGACGGTGCCCACCGGCTTGGCCACGCTGCCGCCGGTCGGGCCGGCCACACCGGTCACCGCCACCGCGGCCTGCACCGGCGCCTGGCGCAAGGCGCCTTGCACCATCGCGCGCGCCACCGCTTCGCTGACTGCGCCGTCACGCGCGATCAGTGCGGCGTCGACGCCCAAGAGTTCGGTTTTGGCCTGGTTTGAATAGGTCACGAAACCGCGCTCGAACCAGTTGCTCGAACCGCTGAGCTCGGTGCAGGCGCCGGCGATCAGACCGCCGGTGCAACTCTCGGCCGTGGCCATCATCCAGCCGCGCGCCAGCAAGGCGGCGGCGAGGTCGCGGCACAGGTTTGCAACGTGGGTATGTGGCATCGTGTCGTCTCCCTGGCCTACCACCAGTGCCAGGCGGCGATCACCAGCAACGTGCAGAACGCCGCCACCAGGTCGTCGAGCATGATGCCCAGGCCGGCCTTGTTCCAGGCCGCCGGGTCGGTTGCCGGATCGACGCCGTGGAACAGCCGGTCGGCCCAGCCTACCGGCCCCGGCTTGGCCGCGTCGAAAAAGCGGAACAACACGAAGGCCGCCAGCTGGGCAGTGAAACCAGCCGGCATCACCAGCCACAACACCAGCCAGAATGCGGCGATCTCGTCCCAGACAATGCTGCCCGGATCCAGCACCCGCATGTCGCGTGCGCAGATGCTGCAGGCCCACCAGCCGAGCGGGAACGACAGCAACACCGTGCAGCCCAGTTGCCAGGGGGTCAGCCACTGTTGCAGTGCCAGGAAGGCGACCCAGGCCCAGGCGGTGCCGACGGTGCCAGGCGCCCAGCGGCTCAGGCCTGAACCCAGGCCCAACGCGATCGCATGGGCCGGATGGGCCAGCAGGAAGGACACGCCAGGCCGGATGACGGGGGCTGCGGTGCCCAGGTTGGCAGGGGATGTCAAATCGGGTTCAGGCATTGCCGCGATTATGGTGGACAGTGCCCGCGCGCAAGCGCCGGGCGCCGATGGCGGGTATGCTCGCTTCCCTTTGCCTGGTGCGCGGGCGGCCGGTTGTCACGACCACTCGGCTCGGCTCGGCGGGCCTGCCAGCACCGGCAATCGAACCTCGAACCATTCACGATCGGAGACAGAAGGCATGCTCAAGCAGGTATTCATCACGTCATGGTTGACCGCCATACTCGCCGCAGCAGCACCCACCATGGCACAAGACACCAGCACCATCAACCGCATCGACACGATCCGACCCGACGCGCCCGCACTGGCGGCTTATGGCGGGCAGGCGGTCGGCGTCAAGACCCTGATGTTCACGCATCCGGGGCAACTCGACATCCTCAAGGCCAAGGCGGGCGCGCCGATCCCCAGCTACGATCGCCCACTGACGGTCGAAGTCTGGTACCCGGCCAAGGCCGGGGCTCCGAAGGCCGGCGACGGTGAATACCGGGGCGTGTTCATACGCGACGGCAAGACCGAGGTCACATTGCGCGGACGCGCGCTGCGTGATGCCCAGCCCGATGCCGGCGCCGGCCCTTATCCACTGTTGATCATTTCGCACGGCTACCCGGGCAACCGTTTCCTGCTCAGCCACCTGGCGGAGAACCTGGCCAGCAAGGGGTATGTGGTTGCCTCGATCGATCATACCGACAGCACCTACAGCGATCAGGGCG
>CAZADK010000017.1:0-6399 GCA_964483855.1 uncultured Rhodoferax sp. | reverse complement strand
GCGATCAGGGCGCCTTCGGCAGCACTTTGTTGAACCGCCCGCTCGACCAGCTATTCGTGCTGGGCGAGATGGCGCGCCTCAACACCAGCGACGCGTCGGGCACGCTCAAGGGCATGGTCAACGCGGAGCAGACCGGGCTGATCGGTTATTCGATGGGTGGATACGGTGTTGTCAACACCATCGGTGGCGGCTTCACGGCGGCCAGCGTGGCGTTTGCGTGGGGCGCGCCGCATGGCTCGCTGGCGGTGCGCCAGGCGGGCAACCCGGCCTACGTGGCGTCGATGGACAAACGCATCAAGGCGGCGGTCGCATTCGCACCCTGGGGCTGGCCGCGCGGATTCTGGGATGCCGCCGGTCTGGCCGGCATCACGACACCGGTGTTTTACCTGGCCGGCGGCATCGACGACGTGTCCGGTTATGCGCCGGGCGTGCGCAATCTCTTCGAGGCCAGCGTCAACGCGCCACGTTATCTGCTGACCTACGAGAACGCCAATCACAATGCGGGCGCGCCGATGCCGGCGCCACGGGAGTCCTGGAAACCGGCGCCCAACCTGAACTTCATCCCGGCCGAGCACTACATCGACGCGGTCTGGGATAACGTGCGCATGAACAACATCGCGCAACATTTCACCACCGCCTTTCTCGGCAAATATCTGAAGAACGACGCCGGCATGGACGCTTACCTGAACCTGGTCGAGAAAGCCCGGGACGGCAAATGGTCGGCCGAGCCGAACGGAACCTTCAAGGCCGACCACACTTACTGGAAGGGATTCCCGGCCCGCAGCGCTGTTGGATTGACGCTGGAGTACCGCAAGCCTTGACCACGGAGGCCTGCACCGCACCATGCGCGCGAACCTGCGGCGTGTCCAGGCGGGTTGTGCATGGCGCCGCGTGCTGGTGCCAAAACGAGACGGTTGGCTCCGCTCGCAAACCTGGCGGAGCCTGCCATGAGCGGTAACCTGCGCAGCATCGTTGCGATGCTGATCGCGGTGGGGGCGTTTTCCTTGATGGACGCGGTGCTCAAGACGCTGATCGCCAGTTATCCCGCGTTGCAGGTGGCCGCGCTGCGCGGCCTGGCGGCCTTGCCCCTGGTGTGCATCTATGTGGTCTGGCGGCGCCAGGTGGGACAGTTGGTGCGGGTGCGCTGGCGACTGCACCTGTTTCGCGGCGTCATCGGCATCGCCATGTTGACGATGTTCAGCTTCGCGCTGCGCGAACTCGGGCTGGCCGAGGCCTACACCATCTTTTTTGTCGCTCCATTGCTGATCACCCTGTTGTCGATCCCGGTGCTGCGCGAGCGGGTGGCGCCGGTGCACTGGGTGGCCATCGCAGTCGGCATGGTCGGTGTCGTCATCGCGCTGCGTCCCGATGGCGAAGCCTTCTTCTCCTGGGGAGCAGTGGCGGTGCTCGCCGCGGCGACTTGTTATGCCGTCTCGGCCATTGCCGGGCGGGTGCTCAGCCGCACCGACGCCAGCGTGACCCTGGTGTTCTGGAGCACGGTATCGTTGGCGTTCGGTGCCGGCCTGCTGGCGCTGCCGAACTGGCTGCCAATCGAGGCGCGACACAGCTGGATGCTGGTTGCGCTGGCCGTCACCGGATTCATCGGGCAGCTGGCCATCACCGAGGCGTTTCGCCATGGGCAGGCGTCGGTGATTGCGCCGTTCGAATACACCGCGCTGGCCTGGGGTATCGCATTGGACTGGAGCCTGTGGCGCATCGCGCCGGACGGCTACACCTTGCTCGGTGGCAGCATCATCATTGCCAGTGGCCTGTACCTGCTGCGCGCGGAAAAAATCCGCACCGTCACCGTGCCGCCGTGACCGGCGCCTGCCGCGATGCCCCGATCGTGCCGGCCTTTGCCTGCGCGGCGTCGCACCGTCATTGGGCTGCCGTACTGCGCCATTGCAGCGCACCCGGCTCGGACCGGGGCGCGTCATGGCGATCGCCGGGTCGGGCCGGTGTTCCATGTCTGCCTGTACCGCCATGGTGTTTCCAGCCACCGGCGCGCGATTCAACCTGCAAACGGCAGTCGATCGTTTGATTTGCGCTGGCAACGCAGATGAACACTGACAGTTCTGGCCACGACGCCGTTTGTCGGTTCAACTGAAATGGTCGAACGAGCGCCAGTCGCCGCGCAACGGCTCGCCACCGGCACCCAGCAGCCGGATATCGGGCTCGGATTCGATGCGCCCGATTCGGGTGACCGGGGTTGCGCTGGTTCTGGCCGCTGCCGCCACCGCATCACGCTGCCCGGGCGCGGCGGTGAATGCCAGTTCGTAGTCGTCGCCGCCAGCCAGCACGCAGGCGAGCTGGTGCGATTGCGGCACGCACGCATCGAGCGCCTCACCGCCGCAGGCCAGTAGCTGCCCGGGCGCAGCAAGTTGCACACGGGCGCCGACCCCCGAGGCTTCCAGCACATGGCCCAGGTCGCCCAGCAGGCCGTCGCTGATGTCGATCGCGGCGCTGGCCAGGCCGCGCAGCGCCATGCCCAGCGCGACCCGGGGCGTTGGCTGGTGCAGGCGCCGGGTTGCCACGTCGAGCAGGGCGCTCGGTAACGTCCACTGACCGCGCAAGCTCTCGAGCGCCAGCCGTGCATCGCCCAGCGTACCGCTGACATAGATGTCGTCACCCGGGCGCGCGCCGCTGCGCAGCAGCGCCTGGCTGGCGCCGTCCGCGGCAGGCACCTCGCCGAACACAGTGATGCAGATGTTCAGCGGACCAGCCGTGGTGTCGCCGCCGACCAGCTCGCACTCGTGCGCGCGCGCCAGCGCAAGCAGGCCTTGCGCGAATGGCTCGAGCCAGAGCGGATCGGCGGCTGGCAGTGCCAGCGCCAGCGTGAACGCCAGTGGCTGCGCTCCACAGGCCGCCAGGTCGCTCAGATTGACCGCCAGCGCCTTGTGACCCAGGTCGCGCGGGTCGGCGCCTTCGAGGAAATGGCGTCCTTGCACCAGCATGTCGGATGACACCGCAAGCTGATGGCCCGACGCAATGCGCAGCAACGCGCAGTCGTCGCCGACGCCGAGCGCGGCCCGGCGCACCGGATGCCGGAAATACCGTGCGATCAGGTCGAATTCACCCATGGCCCTGGTTCGGATGGGGTCCGCAGGCAAGCGGGGTCAATGCAGCGTGGGTTTGCCGCCGTTGCCGCTGAGCGCGTCGAGTACGAACATCGGAATGTCGACCTCGAAGCGTTCGCCGTCTTCGGCGACGCAGAAATAACTCCCATGCATTGTCCCGGTCGGCGTGCGCAGGCGCGTGCCGCTGGTGTATTCGAATTTCTCGCCGGGCTGCAGAAAAGGTTGTTGGCCGACCACACCCAGGCCCCGCACCTTCTCGGTGTGACCGCCAGCATCGTTGACATTCCAGCTGCGCGATATCAATTGCGCGGCGATGGCGCCGATATTGGCGATGGTGATCTTGTATGCGAAAACATAGTGCCCTTGTTGCGGCGCCGATTGTTCGGGCAGGTATCGGGGCTGCACTTCGACCCGGAACTGGTACTTGGACATGGCGCTATGCTAACTGCGAAAATGCCGGTTGGATTCAACCCGCGCCACAAGACCTCACGCCATGACCTTTCGCATCGCCCCTTCCATCCTGTCTGCCGATTTTTCCCGCCTGGGCGCGGAGCTGCGCGACGTCATTGCCGCCGGCGCCGACATCATTCATTTCGACGTGATGGACAACCATTACGTGCCCAACCTGCGCTCCGGGCCGATGGTGTGTGCCGCCCTCAAACCCCACGCCCGCACCCCTGCTGGTGTCGCGATACCGATCGATGTGCACCTGATGGTGCAGCCGGTCGATGCGCTGGCGGCCGCGTTTGCGCAAGCCGGCGCCGACCTGATCAGTTTTCATCCGGACGCGAGCACCCATGTGCATCGCAGCATCCAGGCGATCACCGGGGCCGGCTGCAAGGTCGGCCTGGTATTCAACCCCGCGCAACCGCTCGAAGTGCTGGACTGGGTGATCGAGGATATCGACCTGGTGCTGGTCATGAGCGTGAACCCGGGCTTCGGTGGCCAGGGCTTCATCGATTCAGCGCTGCGCAAGATCGCCGACGTGCGCCACCGGATCGATGCCTGCGGCAAGGACATCCGGCTGGAGGTCGATGGCGGTATCAAGGTCGGCAACATCCGCGCGGCGGCGGATGCCGGCGCCGACACCTTTGTCGCCGGCAGTGCCATATTCGGGCAGCCCGATTACCGCGCGGTCATCGCTCAGATGCGCAGCGCCCTGCGCTGAGAGCGCCATCGGCCGCGTTGCCTTTGCTACACTGCGGCCATGTTCATTCACCGCATCAGCATCACAGGTTGCAGCGACCGGGGAGCCTGGCCCTGGCGTGACACACCTGCATTGCCCGACCGGCTGATGCCGCGCGCCGACTGACCACGGGGCCCGCGATACGGCCGGGCCCCCGGTGTCGCCGGCACAGGCAACTGCAGCCTGTACGCCCACCGCTCATGGCCCTAGATCGGGCCGCTGGATGGATCGCAACCGAGCGCCCGAGAAACTGGGCGCGCCGGTGCCGCATCGAAAGGTCTGCCGCGTGATTACCGAGCTCGAATTCAAGAGTCTGACGGCCCAGGGCTACAACCGTATTCCGCTGATGGTGGAGGCGTTTGCCGATCTGGAAACACCGTTGTCGTTGTACTTGAAGCTGGCGTTCGCCAAGGGCGATGGCGCCTGCAGCTTCCTGCTGGAGTCCGTCGTCGGGGGCGAGCGATTCGGCCGCTACAGCTTCATCGGACTGCCGGCCCGTACCCTGCTGCGCGCCACCGGCTTTGGCGAGCAGGCCCGCACCGAAGTCGTCACCGACGGCGTGGTGGTGGAGACCAGCCGCGACAATCCGCTCGATTTCATTGCCAGCTACCAGAAGCGCTTCAAGGTCGCGTTGCGCCCGGGGTTGCCCCGTTTCTGCGGCGGCCTGGCCGGGTACTTCGGATATGACACGGTGCGCCATATCGAGAAGAAGCTGGTGGCGAGTTGCCCGCCCGACACGCTGGGCTGTCCCGACATCCTGTTGCTGCAATGCGAGGAACTGGCGGTGATCGACAACCTGTCGGGCAAGCTCTATCTCATCGTCTATGCCGATCCGGGCCAGAACGAGGCCTATGCGAATGCACGCCGCCGGTTGCGTTCGCTCAAGGAGCAGCTGCAGTATTCGGTCAGCGCGCCGGTTGTCAGGCCAACCCAGTCGTATCCGCCCGAGCGCGAGTTCGCCAAGGCCGACTACCTGCGGGCGGTCGAGACAGCCAAGGGCATGATCGAGGCCGGGGAATTCATGCAGGTGCAGGTCGGCCAGCGCATCAAGAAGCGGTATACCGAGTCGCCATTGTCCTTGTACCGGGCATTGCGTTCGCTGAACCCCAGCCCCTACATGTACTACTACCATTTCGGCGATTTCCATGTGGTGGGTGCCAGCCCGGAGATCCTGGTGCGGCAGGAGAACACCGACCAGGGGCAAAAGATCACGATCCGCCCGCTGGCCGGCACCCGGCCGCGCGGCGCGACTCCCGAACGCGACAAGGCGGTGGAGCAGGAACTGGTGAACGACCCCAAGGAGCGGGCTGAACACGTGATGCTGATCGACCTGGCGCGCAACGATATCGGGCGTATCGCCAAGACCGGCAGCGTCAAGGTGACCGAGGCCTTCGTAGTCGAGCGCTACAGCCATGTGATGCATATCGTCAGCAATGTCGAGGGCATCCTGAACGAAGGCATGACCAACATGGACGTGTTGCGCGCGAGTTTTCCGGCCGGCACCTTGACCGGTGCGCCCAAGGTGCATGCGATGGAGGTGATCGACCGGTTGGAGCCCAACAAGCGGGGTCTGTACGGAGGCGCCTGCGGTTACCTCAGTTATGCCGGCGACATGGATGTCGCTATTGCCATCCGCACGGGCATCGTCAAGGACGGCCATCTGTATGTGCAGGCGGCCGCCGGTGTCGTGGCCGACTCGGTGCCCGAACTGGAGTGGCAGGAGACGGAGGCCAAGGCGCGCGCCTTGTTGCGCGCGGCCGAACTGGTCGAGGAGGGGCTGGAATGAATGCCACCCGGATTCTGATGATCGATAACTACGACAGCTTCACCTACAACATCGTCCAGTATTTTGGTGAACTCGGCGCCCAGGTCGAAGTGTTTCGCAACGATGAGATCACGATCGAGGGCATTGCCGAACGCGCGCCCGACCGGCTCGTCGTGTCGCCCGGACCGTGCTCGCCTTCCGAGGCCGGCATCTCGGTGGCGGCGATCCGGCACTTCATGGGCAAGCTGCCGATTCTGGGGGTGTGCCTGGGGCACCAGAGCATCGGCGCTGCGCTGGGCGGCAACATCGTGCGTGCCCGTCAACTCATGCATGGCAAGACCTCGGTGATCACGACTGCGCAGTCGGGCGTG
>CAZADK010000016.1:0-18160 GCA_964483855.1 uncultured Rhodoferax sp. | reverse complement strand
CACAAAGTGAAATTTAACCACTTCGTGGGATACGTTTCCGGGGGGCCAGATCATAACTGACATCGCGTCGTAATCCCTTCTTCATCAGGGTGGTGATGCAGGCATCACGCAGTATGACCTTCAAGGCCGTCCGCTGTCGTAATCCCTTCTTCATCAGGGTGGTGATGCAGGCACCGTGGCGCAAGCCATGGAAATCTTGCACGAGTCGTAATCCCTTCTTCATCAGGGTGGTGATGCAGGCCTTTGATCAGTACGTGGCGGCGGTACCCGGTACGTCGTAATCCCTTCTTCATCAGGGTGGTGATGCAGGCCCGGCCGGTAGCAAACCTTAGCTTGCACGTGCGTCGTAATCCCTTCTTCATCAGGGTGGTGATGCAGGCCATTAATTGGGCCGTTAAAGCGCGCTTGGTGCGCGTCGTAATCCCTTCTTCATCAGGGTGGTGATGCAGGCTAAACGAAGCGGACCCTGAGAAGAAAATCGTGTCGTAATCCCTTCTTCATCAGGGTGGTGATGCAGGCGCCACGCTTGGCTACACGCAATATTAAGCAGTGTCGTAATCCCTTCTTCATCAGGGTGGTGATGCAGGCGCCTTGGCACCGGCCTTGGCACCGGCCTTGGCGTCGTAATCCCTTCTTCATCAGGGTGGTGATGCAGGCATACCGTCCGGTGGAAGCCTACATGTACATTCGCGTCGTAATCCCTTCTTCATCAGGGTGGTGATGCAGGCACGAGCTTCGAGACTGAGACACATACAAGCCCGTCGTAATCCCTTCTTCATCAGGGTGGTGATGCAGGCGCACCGGCCTTGGCCTTGGCACCGGCCTTGGCAGTCGTAATCCCTTCTTCATCAGGGTGGTGATGCAGGCGTAGCCCGGTAGCGCAGTAGGCGGTAAACACTGTCGTAATCCCTTCTTCATCAGGGTGGTGATGCAGGCGTAGCAAACCTAGCGCTGCACGCGCTGCCGGGCGGTCGTAATCCCTTCTTCATCAGGGTGGTGATGCAGGCGCCAAACCTAGCGCTACATGTGCTGCCGGGCGCTGTCGTAATCCCTTCTTCATCAGGGTGGTGATGCAGGCGGAAAAACCCCCGAAAGGGGGTTTTTTTTCGCCGTCGTAATCCCTTCTTCATCAGGGTGGTGATGCAGGCGCGCCGGCCTTGGCAGCGCCCGCAGCGCCGGCGTCGTAATCCCTTCTTCATCAGGGTGGTGATGCAGGCCGCTTGGTGTCAAAAAACTTTTCAAATCAGATATTTGAAATGGCCTTTGGCAACAATCCTGCCTTGTGCCGGGCATACGCAACACTCTGCTACTCGTCATTGTCGCCACTAACCGGCGCACGACCTGACAAGCCTAACACTTGCGCCAGCGAACCCGCTGCGTTCCCGAGCAACAGCACGTGCTCCGGAAGGGCGCTCTTGCCGAGGGTCATGATCAGTGGTCGATCGGGAATTTGGTAGATCCGCACGTCGTCTTCCTGCGGTTTGATGTACTCACGTATTTCGCTTGCCAGGCGGCCAATGCCAGCGACGCTTTTTTGAGTGGCGTAGACCGAATATTGAACCGGCGCCGCATTTTTTTTCACGAACCGGTGCAGGCGCCCAAGGCGTTTGCGGTCGGCGATGTCGTAGGTGATCAGCCACGAATGTACCGCGCCTAGGGCCATTTGGACAGGGTGCCCGTGAGGTATTCGGTCAGATTCTTTCGCAGATCGAACAAGTGGCGCTCGATGATCGTGCCGTGTTCGCGGGTCCAGGCTTCGAACAGTCGCAACTGTGTCTGCAGATCGCCGTCCGCCGCTTCCAGCATGCGCTCGCCATGAAAGAAAAGTTCGGCGCGAAGCAGCAGGGTCAGGTCGATTGCGAGATCGAAGGGCATCGGTTGGCAGGCGCAGTAGCGATGATTCAGACCGTGTGTGTGCAGCCTTTCCACGACCAGGCCGAGCAGCCAGCCCGACACTTCCGGCGCGGTCGATTCTGGCATCTCGTTGCGATGTACGTAGTTGCGCTGGTGGCCGTGCAATTCCCCCAGCCACGCCGAGCCACCGGTTCGTTCCTGGCGCTTGCGCCAATCGGCGACGATGATGGAGCGACGATGCCGCAGCCAGTTTTCGTGGCGCTGCGGCCAGGCCGCTTGCTCCATGGCGCTTTCGATCAAGGTGCTGAGCGAGTCGGCGCGCAGGTGGCGTGGCTGGCAAACGCCGACCGGCCTGCCGGTGGTATCCAGAAAGATGATCGGGATGCCGCGCTCCATGCACAGTATCAAGGCCTCGGCGTCCCAATCGACGCGGCGGCTGGCGGTGATTCTGGATATCCGGGCGATCGGCAGTCGCGCGACATCACCGCCTGGCCGGGCGATGGCCAGCGCTTCGGTACCGGCGCGTACCCGCAAGCGTTCGGTGCCATTCAGATACACCGCCTTGCGCACCGGTTGCGCAGCACCCTCGCGTGCGCCGCGCTTTGCCGCTGTCGGGTATTTGCGTGCCGCGATAGACGCTTGTGTCATGCTCAATCGTCCTCGTAGTCTTCGAGTGAATCGATGCCGGCGGCGCGTAGTTCGCGTGCCAATGCCATGCAGCGCAGCCGCAGCCAGCGGCGCGCTGGCCGCGCGAAGGTCTCGTACCCGGCGTAAAACTTCTGGCGCGCGGCCTTGCCCATCCAACACGCACCCTGATCGGTACTAAAATTTTCCACCCGTAGCTCGCGGGTGCGGAATAATTCGGCAATCCAGTCGTCCAGCAGCGGCCGCGCGGGTTCCACCAGGTCGCAGGCCAGTGACTCACGGCCGAATGCCGGCCGGTGGTAAAGGCCCAGCAACGGGTCCAGGCCGGCCCGGTGCGCCGCGTGCACGGCGTCGAAATGCAGCAGGGTGTAGCCCAGCGACAGGCACGCGTTTACCGGATCTTTGGGCGGTCTGCGGTTGCGGCCTGTGAAGTTGGCACTTTCTGGAAACAGCGACACGAAGCCGCCAAAATAGGCCGCTGCCGCAGCGCCTTCCAGGCCGCGCAGCGAATCGATGTCGGTCGCGCCGCCAATTTTGGGCACGATGCCGTCGATGCTGGCGATTGCATCGCCCAGCGGCTTGCGCAAGTCAGCGCGGGTGGCTGCCGCGCGCGCCAGCACGCCGCGTTGCCGGCGCACCTTGGCGCTCACCAATCCGGCCGCCCACAGCAGGCAGCGCGCCGGGTCGTCCACCGCGCGACATTGCGCCAGACGAACTGCGGCGTCGTTGTGGTGGCCGCCCAGTACCACGGCGACGCGGCGCGCCACCCGCGGGCTCATGAACATGGCGGAGATGCCGGCGTCGGCCAGCTTCAACATGGCGCCGGATTCAATTTGCAGGCCACCGCCCTGGAAGATCACACGCTCCAGGAGCTTCAGGGGCACGGTGCCGCGCCGCTCGCCGCGCTCGTAGAAGGCCAGTGCGCCGCCGTCGTCACGAATCTCCAGCCCGGCGCGGTCGATAATCAATGTGGTCATCGAAATAGGCCTCTCAGCCGATGTAGAAGTAGTCGGGGTCGGCCGGGGCGGTGGCGCGGCCGAGGGCGTGGATGCGTGCACGCGGGTCCAGCCGCAGCAGCAGGAAGCGATCGGTGTCTTCTTCCAGCAGGACCGACATGTCGTGCATCAAGTTGTTGCGCTCGCCGCTTGACAGGAAGCATTCGTGCACCGATTTCTGCCCGCCGGTGGCGTAAGCGCGCACCAGTTGCAGCGCGGCGGCCAGACGGCGGCGATCGGCGACGTCGTAGGCGGCAAGGAAGAAATCGCGTTCGTTCATGGTGGCAGGTAGGGCGTGACTGGCTCGATGGCGATCAATGCAGGTAGTTTGCGGGTGCGCGGAGGAGAAGTCCGATCTCGCAAGCTTGTCGCGTGTGGTACGGTTCAGTGGTCAGGTCGGTGTTGTTCGCTTGATAAAATCCACGCCGTTAACAGTATTGAAAACAATGCCGAAAGAAGCGCTAAATGAATATTCTGACCAATGAACAAATCAAGCGCCGCGGCATTTCCGCTGTTGAGGAAGCCCTGCGCCAAGGCCCGGTGCATCTGGCCAAGCGCAATCGACCGGCGGCAGTGGCGATGTCCGAAGCCGAATTCACACGGCTTACCGCGCTGGACAAGCCGGGAACCGAAGCAACAAAAAAGACATCGATGGAATGGTTTCTCTCGGATCGTCCCGCAGGGACTCTCGCTGCCGAAGGGTTGACGCGACGCATCAACGAAGATCGCGGTGGCTGGAACGAGCGTTGATCCTCTTTCTCGACGCCAGCATCCTGTTCTGGCGGGTTGAGGGGCTGCCGCAGTTTCAACGGGCGGCCGTCGACGCGTTAGCCGATGCGCGCAAACGGCACGGCGACATCGGGCTCGCCGTGTCGTGCATTGCCTGGCTCGAACACCGGGCCAGGCCTTTGCGCGACGACGATCGCTCGCTTTTGGCCAGCTATACGGCGTTTTTCGCCGGCGGCGTACTCGTCGTCGATCTGAGTGCGGAAGTGGTGGATCGCGCAGCCGCATTGCTGGCGAAAGTCTGCATCAAGACGCCGGACGCCTTGCAGGCCGCTGCGGCACTTGCGCTTCCGGGCCGTTGATCTTCCTCACCGGAGATGCCGATTTTTCTCGCGTCAAGGCCTAGGCGATCCACTTCGTAAGGTGCTCGTCCAAGTTGCGCAGCTGACCACTTTCGACGACGTTGATGCGCAGGTCGCGAGCGCGCTGTTTGTCCCAGGTTTCAAGCGGCTGATAGCTTGCGAGCATGCCGCGCGTATTGAGCCCCCCGAGGACCGTAAGCGAATCAAGCTTGTAGAGCGTTTCCGCGCCGGGGCCGGCCGCGTCGTTCTCACTGCGCATGCCGCGGGTCTTGCACTCGACCAGATAAAGGCGGTTGTGAACCAGGGCGGCGACGTCGATTTCGTTGCGCGCGTGCCCGGCCGACTCCACCCGCAGGCTGCGCGCCACGCCTTGCGTGCCGTGGCGGGCGGCAAGCCTTTCGGTGGCGCGGGCCACATGTAGTTCAAGCCAGCCGCCATTGGCGAAGAAGCGCGCGGCTTCGCTCGGAAACACCAGGCTTGAAGTGGCTGCGCTGGCGATTTCATACTGGTCGAGTTTGTCGATCATTGCCCACACCTTGGGGTACTTGCGGTGATCGGGCAGCGGCGCTTTAAGACTTTTCTCCGCTTGCTGCGCAACGTAGTTCAATTGACGCAGCGGCTCCGCGAATAACTCGACATCCTTGATCCACTCTTCAGCCAGCAGGTACCAACGCTCATCGAATTCGCGTGTGTCCTGGCGGGTTATCCGGTACCCGTGGATCCCCAGATAGTCACCCAGCGTGACCCGCTCCTGGATTCGAAACGCCGGATCGCTTGAAAACAGCGGCATCACTTCATTGCGCTGCGGATGGACGTAAAAGATCGGCTTGTGGGCGGCGCCAAACACCTGCTGCGCGGCGATCGCCATCGGCTTGGTGCCGCCGGTTACGTTGAGCGCGATGTTCTTTTGCTCATCGTCGGCCATGAATTGCAGCAGATCCTCCTGGATCGACGGCACATCCCAGGCATCGCGAATCCGCAGCCGCGCGGTCTTGATCCCGAGGCCGCGAAAGCCGGCCTCAAGCCACCCCGCGCGCGCGGCCATGTCGTCGCTGACCGCCAGTACGATTTCCTTCGGACGAAAGCGGCCGTCCAGCGCAGGGACGAAATTGGGTGTGGCCTGTTGCGAGACCAGGCACAGATGCGCGTCGTAGCGTGGAATGGTCATTGATTCACACCTCGAAAGTGCGAAACCGCGTCGAACATCCGGTGCTCCACATTGCGACGCAGGCGATCGCGTTCGCGGCCCGGAAGGAAGGCATGCACGAACCCCTGTCGCAGTATGGCCAAGGTTTCCCAAACCGTCAGTCCATCCTCGGCCATGCGAGCGGCGCAAAGAAATTCTTCGGCGAGTGTGGTCCTGGAGATGCCGGGATTGTCGGTGCAGATTGTCAGCGGAAGGCCGGCGCGCATGAAATCGCGCAGTCGATAGCGTGGGCATTCCGCGCTTTGCGCGTGCAGCGGATCATGAAACCCCACCACTTCGCGGTTTGACGTGGGGCACAACTCAAGGGCGATGCCGCGATCACGGAATCGCTGGGCGAGATCGGGTCGATCCACCAGGCTGAGTCCATGACCGATACGATCGGCATGCAGGTGGTACGCGGCTTGCCATATGTTCTCGGCGGATTCCCCTTCGCCGGCATGGATCGTGATGCGCATGCAAGCCTCGAACGCGGGCGCGAAGTCTGCAGCCAACGCCGCCGGCGCGTCGGTCCCTTCATCGCCAGCAAGGTCCAAGCCGAGCACGAATTCGGGTGACAGCGCGTGGGCGTCGACGGCAGCACGCACGACCTGTGCGACGTTCGCCCGTTGCCGGCGGTCGACAATCCAGATGAAGCCGACCCGGGGGCCGGCCTCCCCACTGTGGGAACTACGCGTTCGGGCGCCCGCACCAAGCAGCGCGGACTCGAAGTCCTTGAGGAATTCGCCCGGCGCTTGCGGCCGATATTTTTGCGGGCTGCCGCGAAGTTCGACGTAGGCCAGCCCCTCTTCACCGCACTGCCGCACCAGGGCCCGCGCGTAAGGCGCGATCGCGGCCGGATGCGACAATTGGGCGGAGCCGGAAAGTTCGCCCGGCCTCTCATAGCGTGCGAAGCCTCCCTGTGGGTGGTCCTTGAGTCTTACGCGTGGTGCCGTCACCGCATACAAGTTGCGCTCCAGAGCGGCACGCGAGGCATGTGACAACAGCGCAGCGGTGGCGGCCGTGCGCAGCGGTGCGCCGCAGCGCTTGAGCGTTTCCGGCCACGCCCATGGCCAGTCGCCGGCGCATTCGAGCAACGGCTGCGCGCAGGCCATGGCAGCGTCGCGTTGCCCTCCATCCAGCGATTCCCATACGTACTGTGCGACTTCCCGCTGGGCGTCGATATCGAGACAGCCGCCCACATGCCGATGCAAGTCGGCTTTCGGCAGGCTCCGCAGCCAGTCCTGATGGCCGCCGTCGAGGCGCTCGGTCTGCAGGCGTGTGAGCAACGCGGGATTGAGCCGGAACAGGCTGGCCCACGCTTCGTGAGGTTCGTCCTTCTCGACGCTGGCGATGAAATTGCCCCACAGCCGCTGGCTATCGCGACGGCGCAAGGCGAGCTCGTGATGCAGGAGTCTGTCACCAGAAGCCGCCGGCGCCCATGACAATTGCGTGCCGGGTTCGGCCATCGGCAAGGGGAAGTGGCGGGCCTCGACGCGGTTGCCGTCAAACTCGATGTCAAGCAGATCGCTTCGCGTTCCCGCCCCAACCACCATCGGCGCCACGGCGTCGGCCAGCCTCGTGGACAACGGGATAGCAAACAAATCAGGGGGCGCCTTCCTCAATTCGGTCGGCATTGGTTCCGGACCGACGACGTGCAGCATCGCGACGGCACCGAACATGTGTCCCGCATCCTGCATGTCCGCGCTCATGGTCTTGCGTCCGCCGGCAAGCGATACCAGCAACTGGCCTGCGGGCCCGGCCAACTCGCTGGCCGCCAATGCGAGGCGCAGCGTCAGCTCGCGTACGCGCAGGCATTCGCCTTCATCGGCGAGTTGGTCGGTTCCGGCTGCGGACCAAATGCGCAGCGGCATCGGTTGCCCGACGCGCCTCCACCAGTCAAGAAGCTTGTCTACGCTGGCGCGGGTTTGCGCACCTTCAGTGGTGCAAATCCACGCTTCATCCGGCACGCGCAGCCCGGCTGACGCGCGTGCAGCGTCTAGGTCAATGCGGTGCGTGCCGTTGGCGTAAAGGTCCACCACGGTGGGATCCAGCCAGCACATAATCTCAGGGATGACCGCCCAGCTCGCGCCCAGCGAAGCAAGGAATATGCATTTTCCGGACGGCGGGTCGTGCACACCGGCACGCAGCGCCGTTGGCACGCCAGGGCTTGGCTTCACAGAGCGTGTCTTATGGTTTTCATTCGCCCCGGAGCCACTTTCCGACCAGGAGGGTGGCCTGATAGTCGTGGTCTTTTTCGGGGTTCTTCTTTTCAGTCCTGTCTTTCCATTTGCGGGCGGTCTGCATGAGCGCCTTCAGGTGCACGGCCACCGCCAGTTTCATGTCGCCGGACCATTGGCCAAGTTTCAGCGCTGACATGAGGGCTGCGATCTCTGGCATATTGCGATCCATGCGCGCATCGAGGAATTCGCGAATCTCGCGTTGCGCCGGGGACAGGAGCTTGAGTTCTTCCTCTCTCGCGGCCTGCGCCGCCGCTTTGACGGCTTGCTCGCGAATGGCCTTCACGTCGTCCTCGCGTTGCTTCTTCGCCAGCGGATCTTCGGTCAGTGCGCCATAGCCAACCGCGGTCTTGGCGCCGAAGCCAAGCCAGTCGAAGGCGTGTTGCAAAATAGCCAAGAGCAGCGGCTTCCAGCGCGAACGCAGGTCGGTTTCCTGCATCAGGCTTGGCTCGCAAGTCACCACAAAGCGAAACTCAGAGCCCGCCGGTACGGCCAAAAAAGGAATGGGGTTCGGTTTGCCGGCGTCATGCGGCGCCTTGCCATCCTGCAGGTAATGCGACGAATGCGGGGTCATGACTTCGACTAAGAGACTGCCATTCGCGGGAACGGGAAACACGTCCCAGAAAGAAAGCGCCCCACGCGCAGGATGGGCCTGGCTGTCGGACCCGAACAAGGCATCCACGATCGCCTGATCGACGCCCGGTTCGCCTTGTTCAAGCAGTTCTTCGGCGGCACGCCTGAGCACCCCTTTCACGCCGCTCCCCGCGAGATACGGCGTGCCGTAGGGGGTAAGAAAGGCGAAGCCATTTTCGACCGGATGTTCCAGTCCCAGGCCGGTGGCGAAGGGCGAGGTCGATTGGGCATCGATCACCAATCGATTCGGCTCGGGCAACGCGCCGACAAGCTGGTTCTGACGATTGCGCAACCCGGCCAGCAGGCCGCTCACGCTTGAGCAATTCAAGGTCTTGCGCAGGGCTTGTGCCTTGTTGTTCTTGTCCAGCGCCCAGTTGTCCTGCCAGATTTCGAAGTAGAGATTGAAGCGATGCCCCGGGGGGCATTGGCTGAAAGCGGTGCCGACGTAATCCGGAACAGCGGCGCGCGCCATTTCAAACTCCTTTGCTCGCGCCGACCGAATCGGCGAACTGGCGCAGCCACTTGAGCATGGCCAGCGTTTCGTCGGTCAAGCGCATGTAGACAATCGAGTCGGCGCCTTGCAACGCCTGCATCGCAGCATCGAATGACAGACTCGGCGCGTTCTCCGCGTAACTCGCGTTGACTCTCGATAGCCATTTGAGAATGTCCTGCATCAATTGCGTGGCGTGGTCTTTGCCGCGCGACCGGTAGAACGCGACAGCCGGCATCAGGCCGTTGCCCATGATGAGGGCCGGCGCACCTTTGGCAAGTTTTTTGTAGTCATCGAAATTCTTGAGCCTTACGCTGGCGTCGCGCGCCGCATCCCAGGCGAACTTGGCACGCTTTTGATCGAGTGTCTGAGTCATGGTCGTTCCTTTATGCGCTGTGAACCACGATCAAGCCACGGCCGGTGGTGGCGTCGCCGCCGACTTGCAGCAAGCGGTCGGTCAGGCCCTGGCGCTCGTTGCCGTCATCTTTGAGAACGGCATTGATCACCTGTTGCGCGTCCATCAGGCCGTCATTGTTTGCGCCGCTCTTGCGTCGCTCAACGCTGGCCATCACCAGCCCGGCGAGAATGGTCTCGGGTGGCAGGTTCTCGGTGTAGAAAAATCCTCCGCCCGCTTCGGTGCCAGTCGCGTCATCGATGCGTACATGCGGTTCGACTACCGTGGCGTGGCGTACGAAATGACTGAATTCGGTATCGGACAGCACCACCAGATCCGCCGCCAGCTTGTCGCGGAAGAACTGGTGTTCGTCGCTGGCTGGTAGCGAGTGTTGGGCCAGCCACTGCGCGATCGCCTTAATGCCCGCATCTTCCTTGGCGGCGAAGTCGAAGGCTTCAAGCACGAGGCGGTTTTCCGACAACGCGCCCACACCGGCTACCAGGGCATGGCCGGCGGCAACGGCGGGAACGGTCCATGGCGCCATACCGTCGGCCAGCCGCTTCAGGCGGCCAAGCGCGGTCGGGCTGGTCGCGTAGACGTAGGTGTTCTTCAGCGACCGCACCGGGAAGGCGACCAGGGCTGCGTCGGTGAACGCGATCGCGCCGGCATGGTCCGAGGCTTCTTTCTCCGGTCCGAACAGGCGGGCGATCAGGGCCTTGCTGCCTGCTCCGCTCCACGAGCGCGTGAAATGATGCCGCACCGCACCCTTGAGCCCGGAGCCTGCGATCAAGGGATATTCGGTGTGGACTTCCCTCTGTATCGGATTGTCGATCGCGCCGACCGCACTGCCCGCACCCATGTGCACCGGACTTACGCAGGTGTAGAACACCAGTTGCTTCGCTTCGTACATGCTGTCGCTCCCTTGGTTTAAACGGTGTGCGGCCAGGCGGCGAGCCAGGCGCGGTTGAATCCTTCGGCACGGCGTTGGGCATCGGGATTGTCTCCCCACAATCCTGCCGCGACCCAGTCGGCAAGCTTGTCGGCATCGCCCTCAAACTGATCGAACCAGTACACGCTGCCGGCGGGCGCAACGCGCTGCGCGGGTTTGGGCTGCCACAGCGCGAGGTCCCAGCCGGATACGACTTCGTGACGCGGCACAGCGGCGCAGGCCAGGCGCGCGCTGAAGCCCTCGCCTGCCAGCCGGTAGCTACCGTCGTCCTGGCGCGTGACGCGGTCTGGCAGCGCTCCCTGGCCGAATAACCCGTGGGTGGCCAACACCAGCCGGAAGCGGCGATCGCCTGAAATTTGGCCGAACGGCGTAGCTGGCGCGCTGAAGTCGATGCGCCGATAGGTGGCCCCGCGCCCATCACCGCCCAGCCGCAGCATCCCTGCGGCCGGCAGCTGGCCCTGCAAGCCGTCGATGCCAACCATAAACCCGGCGTCGGGCGCGAGGACGATGGCCTCGGTGGTGTAGATCGCGCCCTCCGCAGCGGTCCGTGTGCCGGCGTCCAGTGCGATGCCCAGACGCGCTTCGCGCCTGTACAAGGCTTGCGAACTGATGGTGTGTTTGGGCAGTTGGCCGCTTAGATGTAGGTCGAGTCCGGCGCCGCATAGCCAGCGCCCGCCATCCGGCTTGTCCGCCTTTTGGCGTCGCAGGTGCGCGGTCAGCGGCAGGTCGGAGGATGCCATTCCCGCCGTTGGCATCAGGGTCGGCGTCAAGGCTTCAAGCGCCGGTAAATCCTTATCGCTGAATGCGAGCAAGTCGGCCGGCAGCAGCACAGCGCATGAAGGCTGGGCGGCGTCACTGGCAGACCACTGCGCAAGCGTTACCCAGTTGATGCGGAACGATCCGGGTGCGGCGGGTGTTCCGAGCACGTCGCCCAGCGCGCCTTCCAGACGCTGGCCGGCAGTGAAGCGCGCGAGCCTCACGGCATCCTGCCCCAGCAGTGCGGCGCGGAATGCGCCGGCGAAAAGCGACGGCCATGGCGGCATCAAGGCTTCGCCGTGCTCGCCGGCATCGCCAAAACTCTTGTTTCCGCGCAACATCAATACATCTTGCGGTGCTACGAAATAGAAATCGGTCATGCAAACTCTCCCGACCGCTTGAACGCACGGCCTTCCCGAGCGAAGAATTCAGCGGTCACCAGCAGGCTTTCCAGCGCCACCGCTTCGCGTTGCGTCTGTCGCGTGGCGGGCAACGCGGTAGCAGGTGCAAGCCCGCTACAGACCAGTGCGACGGCTTCGTGCGCCAGCGCTTCGATTCCGCCCTGTTTTCCAAATTGCCAGGCTAGGTGGGTGGCCACCATCTCGCGCCAGTCGCCATCCTCCTTGGCCGGTCTTGGCGGCAAATCGGCCAGCCATTGCTGCGCCTTGTAGATGGCACGCCGCGAGAAGTCGCTGTGGGCAAGCGTATGCGCCAGGCGCAGCATGAATCCGGGGGGTGAGTCCTTCAGAAGCGGCGTTGCATCGGCGTTGCCGACATCCCAGAAGCGGGCCGTCACCCCTACTTCACCGCCGCCGCGTTTGATGATGCGCAGGCAGAAGGCGTTGCGGCCGTGCGCCTTGGCGGCGTGTTCGGCGCCATCGAGTTGCCGCAGCACGCCGGCCAGCGGCGCCTGGTGGTGGGCGATGATCGCGCCGACAGAAGCGGTGGCGTGGCTGCCCATCATCGTCAGCAGGCGCCCGTTCAGATGCACGAACCCGCGACCGAGTTGCAGGCCCTTGAGATCGTCCGTGCCGGGAAGACCGGCGACATCGCCATTTCCGCTATATGCCGCGCGCAGCAGCAGAATCGCCGGCAACAGATCATCGACCGACACCATCGCCAGCACGTCGTCGCCGCCCGCGTAGATGAGCTTGCCTTTGAACACGTTCTCGATCACGTGGCGCGCCACGTGGGTCGAAAAGTTGTTGAGCACGGCGGAAATCGCCGCGTGTCGCGCCGGCGACGCAGGCCGGAACGATTCAAGGTAGCGCTTGATCTCTGGCGCGCTGCCGAAGCGTTGCGTGACAGTTGTGCGCACCTGCGGATGCCAGGTGTCGACAAAGCGGCGCTGGTACTCGGTCTCGTTGCCGGCCATCCAGGCGCCCATGCGGTCGCCGTCCATCTTGATCAGGGCGTAATAGGTTTCGGGCCGGTCACCGTCGATGAGTTGCCGCAGCTTGCGTCCGATATTTCCCTCGCTATCGGCTCGGTCGTCTGCTGCGCGTTCGCGGTCGAGGGCCGCAGGCAGGCGGCGGACCACGCGCTGGAAAGTGTCATCCCTCACTTGGCGCAAGGCGCGATCGAGGGAGGCAGGCAACGCCACCGGCGCGTCCTGCTCCACTTGCGCAAGCAGAGCGGCTGCCTGCCCGGCGATGTTGCCGTCATACTCTTTGACAAGCCGCGCCAGCGAGCCTGCGAGCGCCATGGTGTGGGTGCTAATCACGAAACGGTCGGGCTTGTCGCCTTCCAGAACGTCGGCCACCTGATCGACGAACAGGCGTGGCCACATGCGCTTGAGCGTGCAGACGCCGCACAAGTGCTCCCCCTTCTTGATGCCAGCCTCGCCGGCCTTCTTGCTCCAGGTGGACACCTGACTACGGCCTTTGGGCGGCAGTGCAAGTTGTTCAGGCGCATCGGTTAGCCATTCGCGTTCACCGCACAACGTACAGCGAAAGCCGTGTTGCGCCAGCGCTGCGAATGGCCGATGCGTTTTGGTGGCGGCCAGCGTGCGCTCCGCCAGGTCGTGCACCGCGGGATACAGCAGGCCATGGTTGGGCGCGAAGAACTCGTGTGCGCCGTCGACCACCACCTTGCGGTAGCTGCGCTTGCTGCCCTTGCGGGTGACGACTTCGCCGGCGGTCAGCATGCGCCATAGCGGTTCGTTGAAAAAGCCCGGCGCTGCATCGCTCGCAGGGTAGAACGCGGCGAGCGCCTGCTCGATGGGCGCAGTATCGGGCATGCCGCTCTCGTCTAGGTCCTGCGGCCAGGCCGCAATTGCCCAGTGCGTTTCCGGGAAGCCAGCCAGCTGCGCCGCGACTTGCGTGCGCCAGTGGGCGGCCTCCGGGCTTTCGTTGCCGAACACCTGTGCGCCTGCTTCAATGGCAAGGCGCAGCGCCATGCGGCGTACCGCGTCCGTGACCTTCCGTGCGAGGTCGGCCCCACGCCCGTCCGGCACCAGCGCCATGAATTTGTTTGGCAGGGTAGCGGCGAACAAAGGGTTGGCGTCGGTCGCGCGCTCAAGCCAATCAACCTTGATTTCCATGAACCGCGCTCGCCATGCTTCGTGGCGTTCCGCGGTTACCTGCCGAAGCAGCCACTTGTCCACCGTGGCGACACCACGCAGCGAAGGGAACAGCACGGCGTCCGGCCCAAGTTCTTCGGCGATCACCCGAACGCCTTCCCAAACCAGGGATGCCAGCAGATGCGAGCCGGCCCACAGGTCGGAGGTGGAACGGGCCTGCGCGATGAAGCTTTGCACCGGGCCGAAGCTCATGGCGAGCAGCGCGGGCTCCCCTTTGCCGGCCTGGTCTTTTGACAGGGCCCCGGTGATTGCCGATACGATATCCAGGTGCGCCCAGATCGAGTGGTCCGGCACGCGAGTGTCGGCGGGCAGTAGCCGCCACAGGTCGCCGATTTCCGGTGCCGCCAACGCGGGCTCCGGGCCGAAGCGCCAGAACGCCAGGAGCGTCAGGCGGTAGTCGATCTGGCCTTGGGCATCGCGTTCGATCAGGCCAAGAAAATGCTGCAGGCTGGCATTGCGCACATGCGCGGCCTGAATGTCGTCTAGCTTGCCAAGACTGATGTTCTCGCCGGACAGCGGATGAATCAGCACTGGCTGTTCGACAAAGCGCACGTTTGCCCAAGCCGGGCGAAAGCCGTCTTTGTCTTCGGGCCAACTGGGCCGATCCGCGCCTGCGGCGAGATGGTCGGCACGAGGTTCGAAGTCGGCTTTGGTGATGCCGAGCGCGGCGCGCAAGTCCTTGAGCGAGCCGTCCTCGTGGCCGATCCGCCGTCCTTTATCGTCGACATCGCGCATCAGCACCAATGCCTTTTCGGCCGGGTCATGCAACCAGGCGGCGAGTTTTTTCTTCCAGAATTGATCGCTCATGGTTCAGGCCAACCGGGTAAGTTTGTTGTTCGGGTCGTCCAGCACGCGATGGACGGATTGCCACACGGCAAGCTCGGTGGGGATAGTGGCCCCACGCAACAGTGCAACGAGTTCGTCAGGCATTCTGCAAGGCAGGTGAACGACAACTCCAACATACTGGAGGCCTTCTTTCAACACCTTGAATCGAATCTGGTTCGCGAGCCGTGCCTGATTTCCCCACGCCGTGACAATGTGGTTGGTTACCGGATACGCGATCAGATGCCGCTCTTGGAGCGAGCCGGGTTGGGTGTTTGGGAACGGCGCACCTTGGGTGCGAAACGCGATCTTCAGCCTGGCGAGTTCAAGCATGGCGTCGCGCCAGTTGGCCATCGGCGCCGTGCGCCAAATCAGCGGCCCCAAGCCATCCGAGCCGATGGCATGCGGCCACTCCAGCTTCAAGCAGTTGGCGAGGGGGCGGGTATAGGCGGCGATGGTACTTTTTGACTGCTGAGCCGCGGGTGAGCCACCAATCTGGCTCAGATGCAGCGCCCCCCAGCCGTTGCGCGAGCGCGAACCCAGCGTGCCAAACCATCCTGCAAGTTGCATCGCCGCATGCATATCGTGCTCATTTTCGGCTGGAAACATCAAACGCAATTCGACGCTGGATTTTTCGTCAATCGCTGTGCGTTTGGCCCCACTCGATTTACTGGTGCCAAGCTGGGTAGAGCGGGTTTGGCTGTTGTGTTCGAGCGCACCGTAACCGAGATACAACTCGGCGTCGATCAGTCGCTTGCCGTCGCCAACCTCAGGGTGCAGTACACGGTGGCCACCAGCGGGCCAGTCTTTGAATTTTCCGTCATCCCAGGCGGACAATCGCAGTCTGAACAATGAGCGATGCGAACTCTCGGGGCCATCGTCCGATGCGGTGCCGAAAAGGGCGTTTTCCGCAGTACGCAGCATGGCGTGGTCGTAACCCACTTCAGGCGCCTTTACTACCCGCCACCATTGCCGGATCAGCGCCTTGAAGGGCGGTGTGCGCCATTGCGCCCGTTGCTCCGCATTACCGAGGAACGCCGGTGTGACGAAGCTGGCTTTGTATTTGAGTTCCTTGTGCATGCGGGTCTCTGGCTGGTTCAAGGGCGATGGGGACGTTGCGCGAGCGGGCGTTTGGTCGATTGTCCATGGCCGCTCGTGATGTCGATTTGGGTTGGCAACAAACCCAGCAGGCCAAAGCGGGTTTTTGGGCGACCGCCTTCGCTGTGAATCAAGTAAGACTGGCACGCCGAAGGGCCGAGTGTATCGATAAGCAGGCGGTTGATGCGCGACTTTCGCTGCTCGAAGTACGACTTGGTCATGCCGTCGGCCGCCAGCGCCGTTGCGGCGCGTTCGAAGCCGCCGTCAAGAGGACCGACCAGGTTTTTGTAGATCGACAGAAGCTCGCCGGCGTTGGTGTCGGTCCAGTTGATGGCGGGCAATCCGGAGCACCTGCGCTGGGCCAGCCAGATATAGAACGCCATTTCCGCCGCGCGCAACGGCACTTCGACATCGGCGGCCATCACGCGGCGCGCAAGCGGGCGCAATTCGAGCCGTGGTGCGGCCATGCCGCGCTGGGCCGCGCTGACTGTGGCGGTGAAACTCTGGGTTCCGGTGAGCAGATGTCTGGGCAAACCATCGCGCAGTCGAACGAAGGGGATTTGCGCAAGTGTGACTTTGGCTTCGCGCGCATCGACTGGACGGCCGTCGCGGCTCATCAGCACCCTTGAATCGCGGCTTGGATAGAAGAACTGCGGGTCGGATTCGAACGGGCTGGACACCAGCACATGCGACAGGCGGTCCTGCGATCGTCCATAGAGCGACAACGCATATCCGAGGTAGAAGCCCATGGTCTTGCGCCCGCCGGCCAGCGATACGTGCAGCGCGCAATCCGGGTCGGCGGTCAACTCGCGCACAAGGCTGGTGATGCTGTCGGCGGCGGCGTCGTTGTCGCCGGCGCTGCGAATGTCGTCCAGCGGCTTGCCATCGGCGTCGCGGATCAGGCGGATGTTCGCCATGGGGAAGGCGATGTCTGACAGGGCGTATTCGCGGCAGAGGCGATGAAACCAGCCGGGATCTTCGGACAGCAGCATCAGGCGGGCACGGTCCGCGCCCTCGACGGTGGTAATCAGGTAGATCTCGTGCGGGATAAACGCGCCCGGCCCTGCCTGCGTCAGTGCGTAGAGCGTTTCGGTGAGTATTTGCGGCGACAGGCCGGCCACCGCGAAAAGTACGCGCCGCGGATAGCTGGCCGGGCGCGCGGGATCGGGTTTGAAAGCGAAGGACATGGCCAGAGCTTAAGCCTGGGGCTCGGCTGGCGCAGGTTGCGACAAGCTTGCGAGGCTGTAATGCCCGAGGCCCATGGTGGCGCCCGCACCGGCATGGGTGTATTGGCCCAGCCATAGGAATGCCCAGAGCGGCGCGATATCGGCGCCGGCAACCTTTATGGTGCCTGTCAGGCCGCCGAACGACATTTCCTGCTTTTGCCGGGAAGAATGGCGCGACTGTTCGATCCATTGCAGTCGCGCGTCGCACGACGTCGCGTGTGCCCGCTCCATCAAACCTTTGAAATCGGTTTCCAGCGGAGTGCCGGTGTGAAAGTAGGTGAGCATCGACAGGCGTCGCAGAAGGTTTCCGAAGAAATCGGCGAACTGGAAATCCTTGGCTTCCACCAGGCGCCCGTCGCGCTTGACGCGCAGCGGCGACTGTAGGTGCATTTCGACTGTGTCGAGCGGGCAAGGCGGAGGTCTCCCCGCCGTTTGGACCGCGAGCGGTCTCAGCGTTCCTGCCTCGCGGTCAATCCGGGTCCACGCCGGCGCCTCCGCGGGCTGCGCCTGGCACACCTGCGCAAGTGTCAACCGGCGCCCACCGATGCCGCGCTTGCTCAATGCGGCGCGCCGCAAGGCCAGGACCATCAGTGGCAGGTAGGCGTTGCCGCGGCCAAACAGCGAAAGTATCAGCCGGACACCGGCCGGGCCCGCAGTTTCGCGCAATGTGAACGGGTGGGGCGCGCGATCGTAACGCCGCATCTTTTGCGCATCCGCAGGGGGTGGCGTTTCATACAAGTAAGCGTAGGCGCAAGCGTGCTTTTGGCGGCAGCCTTCGCACGAGTTGGCACCCGTGACGCAGGCAAGATCGCGCAAGGTCACGCCCAGAGCGCCGCGCCAATGGTTGCCGGGAAAGCCGTCAGCTAACTGCGGGCCGGTTTGCGAGAAGTCGAGCGCGTATAGGCCAATCGGCAACTCCGGCTGCGAGGCGGGCGCTTCAATCATCGGCGGCCGACCCTGCTTTTGGCAACTACTTGGGTCGCGGCCGGTTTGCACTTGCAGTCATCCAGCATTCCTGCTCCAGCAAAAGTAGCATTGACCCGCCACGGCAATGCACTCTACCCGGAACGCGGTTGCTTGGGGACCCTCGCAAGCTTGTGGGGCACAGAACGGCGCGCCGAGTCAGCCCTTCTGGCGTTCCACAATGGTTTGGCGCGCCGACTCGCCCATAGACCGCCATTAGAATCGCATGATGGGAGAAAAAAT
>CAZADK010000015.1:15792-18516 GCA_964483855.1 uncultured Rhodoferax sp. | reverse complement strand
GGGGGAACTTCGGTGAACGGGTGCTGGCGCACCAGGTAATGCAGCTGGGTGCTGGCATGCACCCATAGCGCCTGGCCGTTGCTGAGCAGGAAATTGAAGGTGCCGTGTGCCGCGATCTGTGGCACCAGTTCCTGCAGCGTCAGGCTCAGTTCGGCCACGCTGGGCACGCCGGCATGCGACTTGACGATCTCCTGCATCAACCAGCAGAACGCCAGTTCGCTGTCGGTGTCGCCCACCGGGCGGAAGTTGCCGTGCAGCGTGGGCGCGTAGTCCTTGAGGTCGCCGTTGTGCGCGAACACCCAGTAGCGACCCCACAACTCGCGCACGAACGGATGCGCGTTCTCGAGCGTGGTCGTACCCACCGTAGCCTTGCGCACATGGGCAATCACGTTGTGGCTCTTGATCGGGAAGCTGCGCAGCATGTGCGCCAGCGGTGAGGTGGCGGCGCTCTCCTTGTCGACGAAGTGCCGGATTCCGCGCCCGGGTTTCTCGCCCTCGCTCTCGAAGAAAGCGATCCCCCAGCCGTCGGCGTGGTGGTCGGTGGCGCCTCCGCGCCGGGCGAAACCGGTGAAACTCAGGGTCAGGCTGGCGGGCAGCCGGCTATTCATTCCCAATAACTGGCACATGTGGCAATCGTTTTCGGGGCTTTGGGGCAAACATTCACCCGTCAAGGCCCGAAGCACAGTTTAGCGGCGCTGCCCCATGTCGTCTGGCACTATTGCCCGGATTGTTGTTGCGGCGCTGCGCCGCTGGCAGGTGCGCGTAGCTGCCAGGCCGCCAGCATGGCCAGCACGCACAAGGCAGTCAACATCAGGAAGGCCTCGTTGAACGCAGCCAGCCGCGCCGGGCTGCTGGCCACGCGGGTCAGGTCATCGCCGTGTGCGGCCAGGCGCCACTCCAGCACGATGCCGCACAGGCTGACGCCGGCCGATCCGCCGAGCATGCGCATGAAGTTGATGGCGCTGGCGCCCTGGGCGATCAGGTCCTTGTCCAGCCCCCGCATCGCGCCCAGGTTCAGCGACGGCAGAATGAAGCCCAGGCCGATACGCCCCAGCACCGTGAATCCAACCACGTACCAGATCGGCGTGTCCAGCGTCACCACCAGGATCAATCCGAACGACAGCGCGAGCAAGGCCAGGCCCAGGCTGACCAGGATATGGGTGGAGTACCTGTCGGCCAACCGGCCCGCCAGCGCGATGGTCAGCGCCAGTGCCACTCCCGAGGGCAGCAGGATGCCGCCCACGTAGGACGGTGATAACTGCAGCCCCAGTTGCAGGTAAACCGGAAGCAGGTAGGTCGATCCAAACAGGGCCATGCCGTAGATGAAGGCGACGATGCTGCCCATGGCGAAGCGGCGGTCCGTGAACAAGGCCTGGTTCACCAGCGGCGAGCCATCCTCGCCGCGCGCCATCGACAGGCTCAGGTTGCGCTGGCGCACAACAAACCAGACGATGATGACCAGGGCTGCAGCCAGCAGGGCGAAGGTTTGCGGGCCCAGGCCCTGGTGCAGTTGCACCAGGCCATTGAGCAGGCACAAGGTACCGGCCCCGGCCAGCATCAGGCTGGGCCAGTCCATCGCGGCTGCGGCGCGGCTGGCGCCGCCGCCGCCCGGTGCCGAGGTCGGCACATAACGTGCCGACATCCACAACGAGGCCAGGCAGAACGGCACCACCATGAAGAAGATCGAGCGCCAGCCGAACCAGTCCACCAGCACGCCACCCAGGCTCGGGCCCAGCGCCGGCGCCAGCACCACGCCGGTGCCGAAGATACCCATGGCCCGGCCCTGTTCGTGCGGGCCGAACAAGCGCATGATGACGATGGCCGGGATCGGCTGCACCACGCCGGCCGCCAGACCCTCGGCCACGCGCGCGGCCAGCACCCACGGGAAGTCGGTGGCGAATCCGCCGGCCACGCCGCCGGCCAGTAGCAGCCACATGGTTCCGGCGTAGGTGCGGCGGTAGCCGAAACGTCCCAGCATCCAGGGCGTGGTCAGCATGGCCACCGTCATGGCCATCATGAAGCCGGAGGCGACCCACTGCGCGCGATCCTGGCCGATCGCGAAATGCGCGCTCAGGTCGGGCACCGCGACGTTGATGATGGTCGACGACATGATGGCCGCGATCGAGCCGGTCATGACCGCAAACAGCAGCAACCAGCGGTAACGCGGGCCGAAACGCGCCTGCAGCTCCGGCAAGGTGCTGGCGCGTGTCATCGTCCCGGTGCTACCACGCACCGCGCCGCTGCGCTCGCCGTGCTGCACCCCTTCCAGGGGCTGGTGCCCGGCCCGCGCCTGACCGCGCGGGCCAGGTCAGTTGCGCGGTTCAGACCACAACTTTCCGCCGGTGGCCCAGTTCTCGCGCTTGACGTCGGTGATCAGGATATCGACCGATTCGGGCGATCCGCCCAGCACCTCGACCGAAACGCGGGTGATCTCCTGCACCAATTTCTTCTTCTGCTCGACGGTACGGCCTTCCATCATCTCGATGTGGTAGGTGGGCATGTCAGTGACTCCAGTTGTTTCAGATGGATTCGAACTTCATCGGCCAGGGCTTGAGTGATGGCCTTGATCGCTGAACCGGTTGCCTCGCGCCTGCCTGCGGAAAATCGGCTGAGGCACCGCATCTTGGCACGCGATCGACCGCCACATTGTCGAGGGCACGCAACGGCATGTTGACCGCAAGCGAATTTTCATCTGGGCAGGTGAGCGCCAGGGTCATGCCAGGG
>CAZADK010000015.1:0-15692 GCA_964483855.1 uncultured Rhodoferax sp. | reverse complement strand
GTTGACCGCAAGCGAATTTTCATCTGGGCAGGTGAGCGCCAGGGTCATGCCAGGGGGATGTCCCGGTGCAGGATGGATTCAATTTGCCGGGTTGCGTCGATCAGCAACGGCAACAAGGTCGATTCCACTGACTCAGGCGCATGCCGATCAAAGCCCAGGCTGAGGTTGAGCGCCGCAACGGTGGCGCCATCGCGATCGCGAATGGGGGTTGCCAAGCCAGCAATGCGGTCGTCGATTTCGCCATCAATGTAGCAGTAGCCCAGCTTTCTGACCCGCTCGATGCGCTCGCGCAACTCGCGTTTGTCCAGTACGCTGCGCTTGGTGAGCCGCTCCAACCTGATTGCGCGCAGCAGCGCGTTGAGTTGCGTTTCAGGCAGTGCTGCCATCAATACGCGGCCCATCGAATTGAGGTGGGCGGGAATGCGACTGCCCACGTTCAGGTCGATGCGGATGATGCGGCGCGTTTCCTCGCGCGCCACATAAACCACCTCCGCCGCATCGAGCACGCCGATCGAACAGGTTTCCCGGGTTTCCTTCACCAGTTCGAGAAGGATGGGTCGCACGATGCTGTTGAAACCCAGCGACGCCAGATACGAGTAACCCAGGTTCAGCACGCGCGGCGTGAGCGAATAGGCGCGCGCATCGAGCCGGACATAACCCAGGCTACTGAGCGTGGCAAGGATACGCAGCGCCGATGCGCGCGTAATCTGCAGCCGATCAGCCACCTCGATCATCGAGTAGGCGCGCGACTCGCCCTGACCAAACAACTCCAGCACGCGCAGCCCGCGCTCAAGCGATTCAAGGCGCTCTCCGCGAATTATGGTGTCGGGGGGTGTCGGTTTTTTGCTGCGCGTTGACATGAATCAGACTATCGCTTAAATTCCGAACAGATGTTCGCGTTTTACGTTTGACCAGCGGCGAACGGACAATCCCGGCGGGTGCTCTCGTGCGGCGACAGGCAAGAATTTTCCGCCTTTGGCGGCGTCTATTTCAGGAGTTATGCCATGCAGCCATCGGTGCTCGAAGAGTTGGTGCCCGTTCCCAATCCCTATCCGGTGGTGTCGGAAGTTGGATACCCCGAGGTGTGGAAGCTGTGTGAGGAAGCTCGCCGGCTCGCATGGGACCCGAATCGCGACATCGACTACAGCGATCTGGTCAAAGCCGATCTGCCGCCAGAGGTTCGCGCGGCAGGCGCGGAATGGTGGAGCCTGCGGGCCTGGATGGAGCACGGCGCCACGCCCTACGGTGCCGAGCGTTTGCGCGAGGCGATCTTCGATCATCAGCCGTTCGAGATCAAGCAGCACATCACCAACTTCATTGCCGAGGAGTTTCGCCATCACGAGGTGAGCTTCCGTATTGCCATGGCTCTGGGAGGTTACCAGCCCACGCCCCGTGCCGACTATTTCCAGCAGGTGATTCCGCGCTTTCATGACGAGCGCGACGAAAAGCAGATGAGCTTCTTCGCCGGACTGTCGGTCAATACGCTGTTCGAGCAACTCTCGGGCGAGTTGCTGCAAGCGCGTTATGAGAATGCCCGTTTTGTGTCGATCAAGGAGTCCTGTCGCCTGGTGCTGCGCGATGAGGCGCGCCATATCCAGTTCGGTCGCATCATCATGCGTCGCTTCTTTGGCGACCTGACCGATGACGAGAAGCGCGTGATCGGTGCAAAGTTCGCAAAGAAACTTCGGGGCAGTCTGCTCAACGGTGTCTATGCGGTGGTGAATCTGCCTGCGGACGAGCGTCAGCGCTCCGGCAAGAATCGTGCGCTGGCGGCCGAATACGGGTTGGGCGCCACACACCCCGACGAAGAGATCAGCATCATCCGTACCGGAGTCGACAAGATTCGGGAGGACGTCGGGCGGTATGGCGTCGAAATACCGCGTATTGCCGAGATCGACGACAACCGCCCGTCCGCCTTGGCGCAGTAGGGGCGTGGTCTGCGGTAGATGCGTGGTGTGCGGCGCAATGTCTGGCACTGAGGTGATGCTCGCAGCGCGTCGTCGCCGACCCCGTGAGGCATGGGTTGCTGCGATTGCCCCGAGGGCTCGCGCGTTGTCGACTGCCGGAACATGAGCGCGGTCGAATTCGAACCGCAAGATGGCATCGGTGCGCCACCGGCGTCACGCTCCGTCGTCCGGCGTCTGATGGACGGCCTGGATGCCAGCCTGACGGCGCTGGCGGTCATTTGCCTGTGTGGCATAGCGGTGGTGACGCTGGCCGGAGTCGTGGCGCGGTACGTCTTCAACAACTCGTTCACCTGGACCGGAGAGACCGGCCAATGGTTGTTCATCTACCTGATCTTCCTGGGGATTCCACTGGCGCATCGCATGCGCATGCACATTGCGGTGGGTGCGCTCAAGCGGTTCTTGCCGGATTCGATGCGACAAGCCCATCAGGTGCTGATCGATGGTTTGGTGGCCTACACCACGATTGCCGTCTTGTTCGGCGCCAAGGATCTGATCGGTCTCATTGGCGGCACATCCACGGCGCTCGGCATTCCGAGTTGGCTGCAATACGCCGGCATTCCCGTGTCGTGCGCGCTCGGTTTGGCGTACATCGCGCTGCGTGACCTTGACGCCGCACGTGGGCGCTGGGTCGGTGCTGCCGGCGTGGCGCTTGGCGTGGTGCTTTACATGGCGCTCGATGTCCAATCGTGGATCAGCGTGCCGCAAGGCCATGCTGTCGGGGCCATGGCACTGGGCTTTGCGCTGGCGCTGGCGCTGGGGGTGCCAGTGGCTTTTTCCATGCTGCTGGCCGTATTCCTGGCCAATCTGTCCGCCGCAACTCTGCCGGCGCCAGCGGTGGTGCAAAACGTGGTGCGCGGCTCCGGGCAGTTTCTGTTGTTGGCGATTCCATTGTTCTTGCTGGCGGGTTCGCTGATGAACGTTGGTGGCCTGACACAGCGGCTCATCGATTTCTCGTACGCGCTGGTACGGCACTTGCGCGGCGGCATGGGGCAGGTGACGGTCGTGTCGGCAACCCTGTACGCAGGTATCTCGGGTTCGTCAAACGCCGACGCCGCGCTCAGCGCCAAGATGCTGCACCCCGCAATGGTGCGCGACGGCTACAAGCCCGCTTTCTCGGCCGCCGTGTGTGCGGCGTCGGCACTGCTACCCAACATCATCCCGCCGTCGGTGGGCATGCTGATTCTGGCTGCCGCCACAGGCCTGTCGGTCGGACATCTGTTTCTGGCCGGCATCGTGCCGGGACTGTTGATCGCCGTGTCCTTGATGGTGGCGGTCTGGCTGGTGGCGCGGCGCAACAACTATGGCGCGTCGATGCCCAGGGCATCATGGCGCGAGCGCTTGCGCGCCGGCAAGGCGGCAGTGCCCGTGATGATGCTTGCGCTGTTCATCATCGTCAGCCTGCGCATGGGCATTGCAACCCCGACGGAAACCGGCGCACTCGCCGTGGCGTATGCCTTTGCGCTGGGCGTTTTCGTGTACCGCAGTTATTCGATGAAAGCGCTGTACCAGGTGCTTTCGTCCACGGCGGTCGATTCAGCGCTGATCGGTTTGCTCATCGGTTCAGCTTTGCCATTCGGTTTCATCCTGACCACCGAGCGTGTGCCGCAGGAGATCCTGGCGTTCACATCCCAGTGGACCGGGGACAAATGGACGGTGCTGCTGTTCATCAACGTCGTGATGCTGGTGGCCGGCATGTTCCTCGATATCGGTGCGGCGATTCTGATCCTGGCGCCGCTGTTCCTGCCGCTGGTGGTCAGTATCGGGGTGGACCCGATTCATTTCGGCCTGATCGTCATTTGCAATCTGATGATTGGGGGACTCAGTCCGCCGGTCGGCATCCTGGCCTATATCGTGGCCACGGTGGCTCGGCTGGAAGTGACCGACGTATTTCGCGCATCCTGGCCACTGATGTTGGCGTTGCTGGCCGCGCTCGCCGTAATCACCTATGTTCCCGCGGTTTCGCTCGGGTTGTTGTGGTTGACCGGCGCATGAGCCGGCCATGCCATCCGGGGGCGTTCTGCATTGATTCCCGTGCAACTACCACTAAAGGAGATTGAGTATGTCTAAGCGCAAGTACATGATTGGAGCCGTCGCCGCAGCCATGGCGGTCGCGGTTGGCGGACTGCTGCCACTGCAATCGGCAACAGCCCAGACCGTCAAGGCCCGGATCGCGGTGATTTACAAGGACGGACAACCGACCGCCCGCATGTGGAGCCGCTTCGGTGAACTGGTCAAGGAGCGGACCGGCGGCAGCATCGAGCTGCAGATCTTCACCGGCGGACAACTGGGTGGGGAGCGCGAAGTGGCTGAAGGCATGCGGCTGGGGTCGATTCAGGGCGCCGACTCGACTTTGGCGGCTTTATCGTCGTGGGTTCCGCAAGGGCAGATTTTCGACATGCCCTTCGTGTTCCGGGATCTGGCCCATGTCGAGGCGGTCACCAACGGCCCTATCGGACAGAGTTACAAGCCGCTGTATCGCGACCAGGGGTTCGAACTTCTGAGCTACATCACTTATGGTGCGCGCAGTGTTGTCAGCCGCCAGGCGTTGCAAACCCCGACCGACGTGCGCGGCAAGAAGATGCGGGTGCTGCAAAGCCCGTTGCACATCGCCATCTGGAAAACAATGGGAGCCAATCCAACCGCCATTCCCATCACCGAGACCTATGGCGCGCTGTCGACGGGCGTGGTCGACTTCATGGACATGACCAAGGACGGTTTCGAGGCCTTGAAGCTCTTCGAAGTGGCGCCGTACTTTGTCGAAACCGGACACATCTGGTCGCTGGGCGGCATTGTCTTTTCGAAGAGCTTCTGGGAAAAGCTCAGCCCCGACCAGCGCAAGGTCATGCAGACCACCGCTGACGAAATGGCGTCGTACTTCAACCGCATCCAGCAGGAAGAAATCGGCAAGGCACTCGAGCGCACCGTGGCCAAGGGCGCCAAGGTCGTCAAGGTGAATCAGGATCCATGGCGCGATGCGATGCTGCCTGTCTGGGAGGCCGAGGCGTCCAAGTTCGGCGGTATCGACAAGATCAAGGCCATCGCCAATACCCGCTGACCCGCAGGGTGGCGTGTGTTTGATCGGGCGGCATGCCTTGAGGCATGCCGCCTGTTCGCCACAAGTTCTCCTCACGCGCCCTCCCGATGCGTCCTTCCCACGCGTCCTTCCAGTAGTACCAGTCGTTGCGCCGCTCTCCTGAAACGAAACAGCAACTCCAATCCGCAACCATGTCCTCCTCGACCCCTGCACCCTACACCCCTTCCGACTATGCCGAACTGTTGTCCGGCATGCCTCCCGGCTGTGTCTTCATTGGCGGCAGCTTCACGGCTGTACCGATTCATCAAACGGTCTTTGGCAAGGCCAACGGCGAGACCATTGCCCAGTGCGCTGTAGCCGATTCCACGACACTCGACCAGGCTGTGCAGGCGGCTCGCGAGGCGTTTGGTGTCTGGTCGGCGCGCGCGCCGGGTGAACGCGCGCGCGTTCTCAACGCCATGGCCGCTGCCTTGCAGGGTCAGTTCCGCGCATTCGTGGCGCTGGAGTCGCACCAGGCGGGAAAGACGATCGCCGATGCGGAAATCGATATCCGCTCCAGCATCGCCACATTGCAGTGGTTCGCTGGTTGTGCCGAGCGGCTGGACGGTCGCGTCGTGGCCAGCGCGGCATCCATGCACCGTTATGTGAGGCGCGAGGCACTGGGGGTGTGCGGCCTGATCCTGCCCTGGAACTTCCCTTTGCTGCTGATGATCTGGAAACTCGCGCCCGCGCTGGCTGCGGGCAATACGGTGGTGGTCAAGCCGGCCAGCGAGACGCCGCTGACCACCCTGTTGTTTGCGCAACTGGCGGTGCAGGCTGGGTTGCCGGCCGGTGTGTTCAACGTGGTGCCGGGTCCCGGACGCGAAATCGGCATGGCGATGGCGAACCATCCGCGCATCGACAAGATATCGTTCACCGGCTCGACAGCGGTTGGCGTGCGTGTTGCGCAGGCTGCCGCAGTCAGTGTGAAGCGGGTGACACTGGAGTTGGGCGGCAAATCCCCGGCCGTGATCCTGGACGATGCCGATGTCGACAAGGCCGTGGCAGGAACAGCGGCGGGCGTGTTGGGCCACGCGGGTCAAAAGTGCGCTGCACGAACCCGCTTGATCGTCATGGAGTCGGTGGCCGACGAAGTGGTCGAGAAACTGGTGGCACGTGCCGGCATGCTCAAGATCGGGGACCCGATGGACGCCACGACGACGCTGGGCCCGGTCATCAATCGTGCGGCCCAGCAAAACATACTGGCCTACTGCCACAGCGGTGTACAAGAGGGTGCCAGGCTGTTGTGCGGGGGCAAGGCGCCAGATGGCTTGAATGGTCCCTATGTCGAGCCGACGATCTTCGACCATGCCAGCAACCAGATGAAGATCGCACGCGAAGAGATCTTCGGCCCGGTGCTGACGGTGATTCGGGCCAGGGACATGGAGCATGCGATAACACTGGCCAACGACTCCGACTATGGCCTGGCAGCGACGGTCTGGACGCGGTCCTTGTCACGGGGCCATCAGCTTGCAGCCCGCATACAGGCCGGCACGGTATCGGTCAACACGCCTGCCGTGATCGGCATCGAGACACCCTTTGGCGGCTTCAAGCAAAGCGGCTACGGCCGCGAACTGGGCGTGGAGGGCCTCGATGGTTACCTGCAGCACAAGACCGTGGTGATGGACATTTCGTGATGTCCGGCTCGCCAGCGGTCAGCCATCCGCAACAGATTCAAGGAGAAACAGCAGCATGAACGCAACCCAGCCTTTTGTCTTTGTGCATTCCAGCCGTCGCATCATCTCCCAATGGGGAGGGCTCGAGAAACTGCCCGATCTGGCCCGCGAATACCAGGCACGCCGATGTGCCGTGGTGATGGACGGGTATTTCTCCGATGGTGAGGTGGCCAGGCGTATTGCCGGTTTGCTCGAGAGCGCCAGTGGTGCAGCGCCACTGATGCATTTCGTGCCTGCGCATGAACCCGACACCGACAGTGTGGAGGCCTGCGCCGCCGCGCTCCGGGGCCATCAACCGGACTTTGTCGTAGCCGTGGGCGGCGGCTCTGCCCTGGATACGGCCAAGATCGCACGGCTGCTTTTGTCCAACCCGGGCCCGGCTGAATCGGTGTCGGGTTTTGGAAAGACCTTTGCCCCCCATGCCAGCGTGCTGGTAGCGATACCGACAACCGCTGGCACCGGCAGCGAGGTGTCGGAGTCGGCCATTGCCGGCAAGGCGGGATCGGAGCTCAAGCTGATCTTCCGCTCTCAGGAGATGACCCCGCACATTGCGTTGCTCGACGGGGCGCTTTCAGTGTCGGCGCCCGCCAAGGTCACGGCCGCCTCCGGCTACGACGCGGTGACCCACGCGGTCGAAGCCTATGTGTCCAAGGCGGCTTCGATCATGACCGATCCGATGGCGGAGTCAGCGATGGCGCTGCTCGGCCGCTGGTTGCCGGTGGCCTACCGCGAACCTGCGCATCAGGAGGCGCGCATGGCTTGCCTGGTCGCGTCGTGTCAGGCGGCGATCGCGTTCAACAGCGCCAATCTGGGATTGGCCCATGCGTTCGCCGCTCCGTTGGGAGCCATGTTCCACGTGCCGCACGGCCTGGGCAATGCCCTGGCGCTGCCCGTGGTGGCCGCATACAACGAGCAGGCAATGGGCCACAAGGCTGCCACGGTGGCACGTGCATTCGGTGGCGCCAGCGCTGCCGAGGGCCTGGCGCGCCTGCGTCTGCAACTCGATCTCGATCTCAGTCTCGACGACTTTGTCGCCTCCGACGACGACCGGGAAAGGCTGGCCGCCGCTGCGTTGCGCAGTGGGCAGGTCAAGATGAATCCACGCCTGGCCGGTATCGAGGATATTCGAGCCCTGGTGCAGGCCATGCGCAAACCCACGGGCAACAACGCACCGGCTTTGTCTTTGTGAAAGGGGACTCCATGTCCACGCAGAAAATCAACCCGTCCACCATCGCGCCACCCGTCGGAGCCTACAGCCAGGGCGTGTTGGCGCCCGCCGCCGGGCATTGGCTGCATGTGGCAGGCCAGGTCGGTATCGACCCCGCCGGTGGGCTTGCCGATGGTTTTGCGGCCCAGGCCCGCACCGCGTGGCAGAACCTGATCGCCGTGCTGAACGAGGCGCAGATGGACGCCAGCCATCTGGTGAAGGTGACGACGTTTCTGGTCGACAGCGAACATCTGAAGGAACTCAATGCCGTGCGCGCGTCGTTCCTCGGTGATGCCCGGCCGGCGTCCACCTTGGTCGTGGTCAAGGCGCTTGCGCGCCCCGAGTGGTTGTTCGAAGTGGAGGCGGTGGCCTACCGTGGCTGACCGGGAGGATGTTTGCCTTCCCGACCCGTCTGCACAGGAACCGCGCACGTTCCTGGCCGATATCGGTCCGCGCTGGAGTGCCGACATCCGACAAGCCAGTGCCGAGGTAAAGGCGGCGTACGCGCCTTTGCTCGCGCGCGCGCCGCGCACGGGAGTGGAAGTACGCCGCGACATCGCTTACGGTGCGCACGCGCGCCAAATGCTCGATCTGTTCGTGCCGACGCGAACCGCTTCAGTGGCGGCTGGCACGGAAGTGCCAGGCGGCCTTCCGATCGTGGTGTTCGTGCACGGTGGCGCCTTTGTGCGAGGCGACAAGTCTGGTGAAGACGGGCTGTATGACAACATTCTGTTCTGGTTCGCCCGGCAAGGCTTCATGGGCGTGAACGTCGAATACCGGTTGGCACCACAGACGCAGTTTCCGGGTGCGGTGGAAGATGTGGCGGCAGCAATGCGATGGGTGCAAGCCCACGCGGGGCAACAGGGTGGCGACATATCGCGTGTCCTGTTGATGGGTCATTCGGCGGGTGGCACGCATGTTGCCAGCTATGTGTTCGATCCCTTGCTTGGGTATTTGGGTCGTCATGTCAATGCGGTGGTGCTGCTGTCGGCGCGATTGATGGCCGATGTACTGCCCGAGAATCCCAACGCGCAAGGCGTGCGCGCCTATTTTGGGGATGATCCTTCCAGTTATGCGACCAGGTCCCCCATGGCCTACGCTGCCTGCAACAGGGTCCCGGTGTTGATCGTGAACGCGCAATACGAGAATCCGCTGCTCGACGTTTACGGCCTCGAGTTTGCCTTCCGGATCGCCAACGCACGTCGTTGCGCGCCACACTACATTTCCGCGCGCAGGCACAACCATGTGTCGATCGTCGCGCATTTCAACACTGCAGAGGAAAAGCTGGGGCGCGACATCGTTGGGTTCTTTGAGGAATCCGTGCCTGCAGTGCTCGCCAACGCCTGAGATCGGCATATCTGCGATCTCCCTGCCCAACGCGAAGGAGAAGACCAGCAGGCACCCGTGGTCCGGTGCGTGGCCCCGGATCGACCCGATCCTGCGCGGTGCGCGCTTGCAGTGCCGTGCGCGCGCAGTGCAGTGCAGTGCTTGACGTACCACCGATTCGCGCTCACACTGAATCGCGAAACCGCCGGGGAAGGTGATGTGGTGCGCACCCACCATTCAAGAAAATCGTCCATGGAAGATCCTTCGTTGCCACGCGGGCCGTGCCAGACCGGCCAGCCGCAGGACTGCGGTTGCCGCCGTTGCCGGGCCCAACGATGATCGACCGACGCAGCGTATTGGCGGGGCTGGCCGTTGCCAGCATGGCATCGCCCGCACCAGCGCAGACAGCCGGCCCGCCGGTGGTCTACTTCATGGCACTGGCCACGCGCGAGTCGGACGCCGCCAGTATTGCCGCGTTTCGTGCCGGCATGCGGGAACGCGGTCACGTCGAAGGGCGTAGTTATCAGCTGGTCGAGCGCTACGCAGCGGGCGATGTCCCGGGCGCCGAGCGGGCATTGCGCGCACAGTCCATGGCCCCTGCGGCCGTGTTCCTGGCGCCGGGGCCGGCCGCCGCACGCATCATATTGCGCGTGCACAAGAATGTTCCCGTCGTTGCCGTCGGTCTGCATCCCCAGGGTGGGCAGAGTGATCTGTTTGCCAGCCTGGCTCGGCCGGGCGGCATGGTCACCGGCGTTTCGAACTTTGGCGAACAGCTGGCGGCCAAGCGGGTGCAGCTGCTGGCCGAGGCGATGCCCAAACTGCGCACGGTAGGCGTGTTGCACAACGCCCTCGATCCAGTGTTCCGGCGCTGGGGCGAAGAGACCGAAGGAGAGATCCGGTCACAGGGATTTGCCGCCGAACGGCTGGAAATGCATTCGACGGCCCTGGATGCCCTGACTCAGACCTTGAGCCGGGCGCGCGCACGGGGGGTTGATGCCATCGTCGTGGTGCGTGACTTCCTCACCGCGTCGCTCTACCAGTCAATCGCGCAGCTCAGCCGCGAACTCGGCGTGGCTGTGATCGCGGAGGAGCGTCGGTACGTCGATGCCGGCGCGTTGATGTCGTATGGCGCCAACGACCAGGCGCTGTTTGCGCAGGCGGCCGGATTCGTGCACCGCATCTTGGCTGGAGCCGTGCCGGCGGACATGCCAGTGCAGCTGCCCACCCGCTTCGAACTGGTGATCAACCTGAAAACCGCCGCGGCACTGGGACTGACCATTCCACGGTCGATGTTGCTGCTGGCTGACGAGGTGCTCCGATGAAACGCAGACTGTTGGTGTTGCAGGTTGGTGCATCGATGTTGGCCATGTCCGCACCGGTGTTTGCGCAGACCATGCGGCCGTACCGCGTCGCCTGGGTGTCGGTTGACCGGGCGCAGGCACAGTCCCCGGTATTTGCGGCCTTTCGTGCCGGCATGGCGGCACTGGGTTATGTCGAGGGGCGCAATCTGACGATCGAACCCTGGTGGGGCGGCGGGTCGGCCGGCACGCTCGAATCCATGCGCGACGAGATCCTGCGCAGCCAGCCCGACGTGATCGTCGCGCAAGGCGGCGTCGCGCTGGCCCCGATGCTGCATGCCAGCGTCACGGGGCCGCTGGTTTTCAGCATGAGCGGCGATCCCGTGTTGGCCAAAATCGTTGCCTCCTACGGTCAACCGGGTGGTAATCGCACCGGCATCACCTTGTTTGCCGCCGATCTGATCGGCAAGCGCCTGGCTTTGCTCAAGGAGATCGTCCCCGGCATGCGCAGCATCGCTGTGATCGGCAACCCGCGCCATCCCGGTGCACCGCGCGAGGTGGAGGCGTCACGCGTCGCGGCCGCCAGGCTGGCTCTTGTGCAAACCTACCATCCGAGCGAGAGCCAGGCCGAACTCGATGACGTGTTGTCCGGCATCGCCCGCGCGCGCATCGACGCGATCCTGGTGTTGTCGGACGGTTTCGCATTGAACCAGGCGCAGCGCATCGCCGAGTTTTCGGTGCGTGAGCGCATCCCCGTCGTTGCCGGATGGGCCACGTTCGCGCAGCGTGGCAACCTGATGACCTACGGGCCGGAATTCGCCGATGTGCACCGGCGCCTGGCCAGTTACGTGGATCGCATCCACAAGGGCGCGCGGCCGGGTGATCTGCCGATCGAGCAGCCGACCCAATTCGAGCTGGTGATCAACCTGAAAACCGCCAAGGCGCTGGGGCTGACCATTCCGCAATCGCTGTTGTTGCAGGCCAACGAGGTGATCCAGTGAGTGGCGGGCCGCGGGCCGGCTGCAGGGCACAATCGGTTCGATGAGCCCATCGGAGCCGATCGCCACCGCCAGCGCCGGGTCGCGCAGCCGGCTGAGCGGGCGTCTGTTCCGCAAATACCTGCTGCTGATCATCGCGTTGGTCAGCATCGCGATGCTGACCTCGGGGGGTGTCGGCCAGTACTTCTGGCAGAAGGAGACGCACGCCGCGCTGGCCGACCTGCAGCAGGAAAAAGCCGTCGGCGCTGCCTCGCGGATCGAGCAATACATCACCCAGGTCGCGCGGCAGATCGGTTTCGCCGCCTTGCCCCAGATCGGCGCAGCCGATGTCGAGTTGCGGCGCATCGAATTCCTCAAGTTGCTGCGCCAGGTACCCGAGGTGACCGACATCGCCTACATCGACGGCAGCGGGCGCGAGCAACTCGCCGTCTCGCGCCTGGGCATGGATGCCGTGGCGTCGGGCAAAGACCGCTCGCAGGAGCCCGCCTTTCAGCAGGCCCGTCCCGGCCAGCCCTGGTACGGCCCCGTCTATTTCCGCAAGGAGACCGAACCCTACATGACGATCGCGACCCGCGCAGGTGGTGTCCAGGGGCCGGTGACGGTGGCCGAGGTCAACCTGAAGTTCATCTGGGACGTGGTCACCCGCATCAAGATTGGCGACAAGGGCAAGGCTTACGTGGTCGATGACAAGGGCCTGCTGGTGGCCGACCCGGACATCGGCCTGGTGCTGCGCAAGACCAGCATGGCGCACCTGGCGCATGTCCAGGCTGGTGCCCAAGTGCACGGCGCCGACATGCCGGCCATGGATTCGCGCGACCTGCAAGGCATCCGGGTGCTGACCTCGGTGGTATCGATCGAACCGCTGGGCTGGAAGGTCTATGCCGAACGACCCTGGTCCGAGGTCACGGCCAAGCTCGAGGCGTCGATGTTGCGCACCGGGTTGTTGCTGCTGGCCGGTTTGCTGATATCGGCGCTCGCCGCATGGGCGCTGGCGCGCAGCATGGTGCGGCCGATCCAGACGCTGGACGAAGGCGCCCGGCGCATCGGCGCCGGCGACCTGCACCAGCAGATCGACATCCGCACCGGCGACGAGTTGCAAGGCCTGGCCGAGCAGTTCAACGCGATGACCGCGCAGCTGCGCGAGTCCTATGCCGGCCTGGAGCGCAAGGTCGATGAGCGCACGGCCGAGGTCACGCAGGCGCTGGAGTACCAGACCGCGATCAGCAGCGTCTTGCGCGTGATCAGCGAGTCGCCGACCGATGTGGCGCCGGTGTTCGAGGCCATCATGGATAGCGCGACCCGTCTTTTCGGCGTCTCGATCGCCGCGGTATTCCGTTACGACGGGCGCCGGGTGCACCTGATCGGGACCAAGGGCTGGTCCGAAGTGGCGTTGCAGGATGCAGACCGGCTCTACCCGGCGCCGCCGAATCCGGAGATGATCAGCGGCCGGGTTATCCTGTCGGGCCAGGTGCAGACCATCGTCGATACCCATGCCGACCCCGGCTACGACCAGACGACCGCCCATGTGGGGCAGTGGCGCCGCATGATGGCCGCGCCGCTGCTCAAGGACGGCGCCGTCGTTGGCGTGCTGGTCATGGCCTGGGCCGAGCCGGGGGCGGTGCGTCGCCAGGAACTCGACCTGCTCAAGACCTTTGCCGACCAGGCGGTGATTGCGGTGCAGAACGTGCGCCTGTTCAACGAGATCCGTGACAAGAGCCGCCAGTTGGAGATTGCCAACCAGCACAAGAGCGAGTTCCTGGCCAACATGTCGCACGAACTGCGTACACCACTCAATGCCGTCATCGGTTTCTCCGAGGTGCTGCTCGATCGCATGTTCGGCGAGCTCAACGACAAGCAGGAGGATTACCTCAAGGACATCTTCAGCTCGGGCAAGCACCTGCTGTCGCTGATCAACGACATCCTGGACCTGTCCAAGATCGAGGCCGGCCGCATGGAGCTCGACCTGGGCGAGTTCGACGCCGCGCAGGCGATCGGCAACGCGATGACGCTGGTGCGTGAACGCGCGCAGACGCATGGCATCACGCTCGGCCTGGAGGTGGCCGACGGCATCGGCGAGATCCGCGCCGACGAGCGCAAGTTCAAGCAGATCCTGCTCAACCTGCTGAGCAATGCGGTCAAGTTCACGCCCGATGGTGGCCAGGTCACCGTGCGAGCGGCGTTGCACGGCGATGACCTGGAGGTGGCAGTGCAGGACACCGGCGTGGGCATCTCGGCCGAGGACCAACGGGTGGTGTTCGACGAATTCAAGCAGGTCGGGCGCCACTACACCAACAAGCACGAAGGCACCGGCCTGGGCCTGTCGCTGACCAAGCGGTTCGTCGAGTTGCACGGCGGCACGTTGGCGTTGCAGAGCCAACCCGGCGTCGGCTCGACTTTCACCTTCACGCTGCCGGCCCGGGCCGAGGCGGCAGAACCCATTGTGCTGGAGCGGGCATGAAGACCATCCTGATCGTCGAGGACAACGACAAGAACATGAAGCTGGCGCGTGACATCCTGCAGGCCAAGGGGTATGGGACGCTGGAGGCGATCAATGGCGAAACCGGTGTGCGCCTGGCGCTCGAGCACCGGCCCGACCTGGTGCTGATGGACATCCAGCTGCCGGACATCAACGGCATCGAAGCGTTCGGCCGCATTCGTGCACATGCCGGCACACGGCACATCCCGGTGGTGGCGTTTACCGCGTCGGTCACGGCCGGCGATCGCAACCGCATCACCGATGCCGGTTTCGACGCATTCATCGGCAAACCGATCAACCTCAAGGAGTTCCTCGCCACGGTGGCGCAGGCCCTGGCACGAGCAAACCCATGACCGACGGCGCGCGGATCCTGGTCGTGGACGACACACCGGCCAACGTCAAGCTGCTGGTCGACCTGCTGACCGTCAAGGGCTATGCGGCTTCGAGTGCCGCCAACGGCGAGCAGGCGCTGGAGATGATCGCCCAGGAGATGCCCGACCTGGTGCTGCTCGACATCATGATGCCGGGCCTATCCGGCTACGAGGTCTGCAAGCGCCTGCGCGCGGACCCGGCCACCGCCTTGTTGCCGATCGTGCTGTGCACCTCGCTCGACGCCACACAGGAAAGAGTCAACGGCATCGAGGCCGGCGCCGACGACTTCCTGACCAAGCCCATCAACCGGCCCGAGCTGTTCGCGCGTGTCAAGTCGCTCTTGCGCATCAAGGCGTTGCAGGACGAGGTCAAGGCGCAGGCGGCGCAGATCGCGCAGTGGAACGCGACGCTGGAGCAGCGGGTGCAGGAGCAGGTGGGCCAGATCGACAGCCTGGGCCGTCTCAAGCGCTTCTTTTCGCCGCAATTGGCGCAGGCCATCGTCAACGGTGGCGAAGACATGCTCAAGACACACCGGCGCGAAATCTGCGTGGTGTTCATCGACCTGCGCGGCTTCACCGCGTTCACCGATCAGGCCGAGCCCGAGGAGGTGATGGAGATGCTGCATGCGTTCCACGCCAGCATGGGCCAACGGGTGCTGGAGCACGGCGGCACGCTGGAGCGGTTCGCCGGTGACTCGGTGATGGTGTTCTTCAACGACCCGGTCGAGATCGAGCGCCCGGCCGAGGCGGCGGTGCGCATGGCGCTGGCGATGCAGGCCGCGTTTCCGCCGCTGGGCGAGCAGTGGCGCAAGCGGGGTTACGACCTGGGGCTGGGCTGCGGTGTCGCGCAGGGGTATGCCACGCTGGGGCAGATCGGTTTCGAAGGCCGCTGGGATTACGCGGCCATCGGCAGCGTGACCAACCTGGCGGCGCGGCTGTGTTCGGAGGCCGCCGCTGGCCAGGTGCTGGTGGACCGCAAGACCATGGCCCGGGTCGAGGAAATGGTCCAGTGCGAGCCGGTCGGGCCGCTGATGCTCAAGGGTTTTGCCCATCCGATGCCGGCATTCCACGTGACCGGGTTGCGCGCGGCGGGGTGATTGACCGTCTGACAGACTGACAGACCGACCCACCGCGTCGCGTGCGCGACTCCCGCCGCCGCGCAGCCGATGCTGGTCTGGCCTGCACCATGCCGGTGCAGCGACAATGCCCGCTCCCCGCAAAACCCCGATCGACGATTCTTTCCTGTGCGCCGCTTCCGTTCCCCCGCCGTCCGACTTGAGACCGCCGCCTTGTGGCAACT
>CAZADK010000014.1:0-18816 GCA_964483855.1 uncultured Rhodoferax sp. | reverse complement strand
CATCAGTTGTTGTGCGCGTTGCTGCCCGTAGCTGGCCACCAGGCGGCCGTACATGGCGCCGACGTAACCGCCGCCGGACACCGTCGACAGGTAGTCCATTCGCCCGAGCAGACCGTCGCGGGTCAGGCCGGGCGGCGCCGGCGCATCGGCGTGCGGGCGGTTCTGCGCCATCGCGCGCATCAGGCCCAACGCAAAGGTTGCGCTGCGGATGCCACCTCCCGACAGGGCCAGGCCCACCCGCGGCAGCGCCAGTTGGGCCGGATCCGGTTCCTGGTGCGATGCGTCAGACAGCACGTGGCTCCGGCGTGCGGCAACGGCCAGTCGTTCGGCGGCCTGGAGCGCCGGCCATGCATCCGGCAGGCCCGACCATGGCGGCGTCTCCCGTGCAGGGGCGACGTCGGGACTGGTTGCTGGGGTGCTTGGCATGGCGACTCCCTTGCTTCACGGTCTGGCAGCCAGAGCAACGCTGGTACTTGCGCCGTGTCGGCGTCTGCACCATAACAGGTTCCGCGCCGAAACACATGCCGTACAGTTGGCCGGATGAACCGTTTGAGCGAATTCCTCAGCCAGAACATCGGCATCGAGTTGTGGATGGCGTCACTGATCGCGATCGCCCTGGTCACGGTCGCATTGAACCAGGTCGCGCAGGTAATGCTGCGCCAAGCGGCCAAGGTCGCCGAGCGCACGGCCTCGGTCTGGGACGATGCGCTGGTGCATACCGCCAGCCGCCCGGTGCTGGCCGCGGTATGGATCATCGGGGCCAGCGTGATGGCGCGTGTCGTGCAGCGCCAGGTCGACGAACCGTTCCTGGCCGAAGCCCTGGCCTTGCGCGACGTCGCACTGATCGCCTGCGCCGCCTGGTTCCTGCTGCGTTTCACCGGCAAGGTCGGGGGCAACATCATCGCCGTGCGGGAGCAGCGCGGCGAAGAGGTGGATCACACCACGGTCGATGCCTTGAGCAAGCTGGCGCGCCTGGTGACGCTGATCGTTGTGATCCTGATGGCGGCGCAGACGCTGGGCTTTCAGATCACCGGATTGCTGGCGCTCGGCGGTGTGGGTGGCATCGCAATCGGTTTTGCGGCCAAGGACCTGCTGGCGAATTTTTTCGGCGGCCTGACGATCTACCTCGATCGGCCGTTTGCGGTCGGCGAATGGATTCGCTCGCCGGACAAGAGCCTGGAGGGCACGGTCGAGTACATCAGCTGGCGCCATACCCGGATCCGGGCCTTCAACAAGAACCCGATCTAGGTACCCAACGCCGTCTTTACCAACATCGTGGTGGAGAAACCCTCGCGCATGAGCCACCGGCGCATCAAGGAAACCATCGGGCTGCGGTACGACGATTTCGCCGTGCTGCCGGCGGTCGTGGACGACATCCGCAGCATGTTGCAGGAGCATCCCGAGATCGACGCGACGCAGACGCTGATCGTCAACTTCAGCGCGTTTGCCGGCTCCTCGCTGGACCTGATGATCTACGCCTTCACCAAGACCACGCAGTGGGTCAAATACCACGAGGTCAAGCAGGACGTGTTGATCCGGGTCGGCCAGATCGTCGAGCGCCACGGTGCCCAGATCGCCTTCCCGACCCGTACCTTGCACCTGCAAGGCGGCAAGCTGCCGCCGGAAAACGACGCAGCCGCAGCGGATGCACCGCCCGAAGCGCGTTAGCGGCTGTTCAGGGCCGCTGCTGGGCAGCGCGCAGGATGCCGCGAATCGTGTTGCGGCTGTGGGCCCCGAACCGGGCCAGCAATTGCGCGACCTGCTGCGCGAGTTCGGCGCGCTGGGTCGGGCCCTGCTTTTCAATGTCGGTCAGCAACTCGATGCCGGCCTCCTTGACGCCGAAGTCAAACGCCGGGTCGGATACGTATCTTGCCGGCACCGTGGCCAGGATCGTACGCACGGTCTGCTCGGCGCTGGCGTGGGCTTCTCGCGCCACGGTGTCGCGCGCATACAGCGCCGTCCAGGCTGGGTAGGTCGCGTCGCGCCGCAGTTCGCGCAAGGCGTGTTCCAGGGCGGTGTCTTTGCCGGCACGGGCATTGGCCACCATTGATTCGTTCTGGAACTTCTCCAGCGCAAGATGGCGGTTTGACAACAACACGATCAGGTCTTCGCGTCGCTTCGGGAACCCGGCCATGGCCATCGCTTCGGTGGTGATCAGCCGCAGCGTGGAGTCGCCCGGGGCCAGTTCGGCGTGGTAGGGTTGCGTCAGGTCCTGGATATAGTGCAGGGCCAGTCCGGCGAAGCGCCAGCCCCAATAGCCGTGACCGGAACGAAACGCCAGCGCGGACAGGCTGGTGTATTGCTGGATCCGCATCAGCGGGTAGGTGCGCTGAATGAAAGGCGCGGCCCGGTAGATCAGCCAGTCCTGGTGGTAGAAACCCATGTGGAACGGCGCCTGGGTGGCGTAATACAGGGCGGGGTTGCCGAAGGGCAGGGCACCGAAGCCGTAACGCTTGCCCCACTCGCTGGGGCTGTCGTCCCACAGGTTGATGTCCAGGCCGTAGTCCGGCTCGTCGGATGCGGACGCCAGAACCGCCAGCGGCGCCACCGCCTGGCCTGGCTCGACGCGCACGAAACGCCGCTCGTCGTTGGGCTGTTCGGGCAGGAAGTTCACTGCGTCGTGCGCCAGCAGCCGCGCCGGATCCGGTGTCGCGCGCATGTCGGGCTGCAGATACAAGGCGAACCGGCTCAGCGGCGAGATGCGCAAGGCGCTCAGGAAGACCTGCCGGCGCTGCGCATCGCTGCGCGACGGGTCGGCACGAAAAACCAGTGCGTCGGCGCGCGGCGCGTAGTGCGGCATGTTGGCCCGTGCCCAGGCCTCCTGGCTGGCCAGCAACTCGGCGATCGGTCGCTCCTGCGCCTGGAGAAAGGCCTCCAGCGGCTCGGCCCGCACCGGCTTGGCGTTGGCGACTTCCGGCATGGCCTCGAAGGCGCGGTAGGTGGGCAGCGTGTGGTTGCTCCAGGCCCAGGCAGGCGCCTGCAGGACCAGCAGCAGTGCGGCGAGTGAGGTGACAAGGCGTTTCATGGCGTTTTTCCATCCGGAGCAGAGGGCGAGTCCCGGCACGTGGCAAACCTTCGCGCGGACCAAGAGGTCGCGGTTGACGCCGGCGTGGCACCGGCGACTGGCACCGCTCCTGGGCGATTATGCGCAGCCTGCGCGGGCACGAGCGCATGCGGCGTCCACGATTGAACCTACAAACGGCAGTTGACGGCTTTGTAGGTTGAAGGTACTTGGCAGCGCGAATCACCTGACTCAGAACTGGCCGTGATCGTGGCGGACGATTCCGTCAGTGGGCGTTGTCCAGCATGTGCTGCGACACATCCCGCAGGCGCTGCGCCCACTCGACGTCCATCGTGTGCGGTACGCAACCGCGGACCCGGTTGCCCGGTTCGGCTGGCTCGCCCTGGTGGCAGTCCTCCAGGTAGCGCCCGCCACCTTGGTGGCAGTCCTCCCGGTACATTCCGCCAGCGCCGGCCAGGGCCGGGCTCTTGAACCGGTCCGGCGGCGTGCCGTCGTCGTTGCGCCAACCGAGTACCCAGCCATGCTCGCGCGCAACGCGTTGGCCTGCCATGCCCCCGGGGCGGGACGGTGTCGGCCCGGTACGATCGACCCTGCGCCACGGCCATCGAAGGCGCGGCAATGAAAGATCTTCCAGACCGGGCCGACTACCGATCCATGGAACCATCGCATCTCACGACCGGCACCGTGCTCCATTGGCTTGGCCAATGGCGCGACAAGCCCGGTCATCGTCTGCCGGCCCGGGTGGAACGCGCGCTCGGCGAGCTCGACCGCAAAAGCGAGATCCTGATCGGGTGGGTCCAGGCTGCGCTGATTTCGGTGCTCGGCGGGCTGTATCTGGTGGCACCGGGCACGGCACCGTCGGATGCGTCCTTCCACCCGGTTCCGTGGGCGCTCGGTGGTTATGGCGTGTTCACCATGATGCGGCTGCTGCTGGCTTATCGCGGGCAGCTCACGCTGCCGCTGCGGGTGTTGTCGGTGCTGGTGGACATCGGCATGCTGATGGTGACGATCTGGAGTTTCCACCTGCAATACGGCCAGCCAGCGGCGTTCTATCTCAAGGCCCCGACGCTGCTGTACGTGTTCATCTTCATCGTGCTGCGTGCGTTGACTTTTGCGCCGGCCTATGTGTTGTTCACCGGACTGGTCGCAGCGGCGGGGTGGCTGGCATTGTTGTCTTACGCCTTGATGGCGCCTGGCGGTGCCGAACTGGTCACGCACGACTACGTTCAGTACATGACCTCGGCCAGCATCCTGATCGGCGGCGAGGTCGACCGGGTGGTGTCGATCCTGATCGTCACACTGGTGTTGTCGGTCGCCGTGGCTCGGGCGCGCCAGTTGCTGTTCAACGCGGTCGGCGACCAGGCTGCGGTGTCGCAGCTGTCGCGTTTCTTCGCGCCCGAAGTGGCCGAACGGCTGTCGATGGCCGACGAATTGCTGCATTCGGGTGATGGGGAACAACGCCAGAGCGCCGCGATGTTCATCGACCTGCGCGGATTCACGACCATGGCATCGCAGCTGCCCCCGCGCGCCTTGATCGACATCCTGCGGGGTTACCAGGCGATCGCGGTGCCGATCATCCACCGCCACAACGGCAGCATCACGACGTACCTGGGGGACGGCATCATGGTCACCTTTGGCGCCTCCAAGGTGTCGGAGCGTTATTGCGCCGATGCGTTGCGTTGCGCCCAGGAGTTGCTGCAGGCCCTGGTTGACTGGCAATCCCGTCGGCAGGAGCAGGGCCTGCCGGCGCCGGGCGTGGGCATCGGCGTGGACAGCGGCACGGTGACCTGCGGCGTCATCGGCGACGAAGGCCGGCTCGAATACGCGATCATCGGCAACCCGGTCAATCGGGCCGCCAAGCTGCAGAACCACACCAGGGTCGTATCCGTGCGCGGCCTGGCCAGCGATGAGTGTTACCGCGGGGCGTTAGCGCAGGGGTATGTGCCGGGCGCCGCCGGGCACCTGGCGCTGGACGATTGCCGCGTCGGCGGCATTGCCGACCCGATGGCGTTGATCGTGCTCGGAGATGCGTCGCAACAGCCGGCTGATGCAAAGCCGTGAAGCCCGTCGCGGCATATGCGGCGGTCGGTCGCGGCGCCTCAGTCCTTCGCTGCTGCGTCGTCGGCGGCGCGTCCGGGCAGGATCGCAGCGCTGTTGTTGTTGTTGTTGGTGATGGCGGCGGGGGTGGCGCCTGGCGCAAAAACTGACCCGCCTCCCGGGCCCGCTCGCAGCCCGGTCTCAGGCGTCGTCGATGGCAATTCCAGTGTGATGGGTTGGCCATCGGGCTGGGTCGGCGACAAGGTGGCCGATCGGGTTGCGACCCGGGTCAACTTGTGGCTGGTATCGATCTGGCTGCCGACCCGATAAGGCCGTGCCGGCTGGCCGTCGATGGCGATCAACGCGACGCCGCCCGATGCACGGCCAGCCACCACGCCGAGCAGGCGCATGCGTGCGCCCGGGTCCTGTGCCGGCGGCGGCGGTGCGACGGTCGCCGTGGTGGTTCCGGGCGTTGCGGGTGGACCGAGGGCGCGTGCGAGATCCTGCACATCGACGGCCGGCGTGTCGGCCGCGATGGCGACGGCCGTGACGGGTGCCTCGGAAATACCGATGATCTTGAGCAGCCAGAACGCTGCCGACCCGGCAGCCAGGGCCCACAACGAGAAAGTGGCGATGCGTGACGGCCAGCGGTTGGTCATGGCAGATTATGATCCAGCGATGGCCCCATGTTCGCTGGGTCGACCATTACCAGGGAAGGTCTGTATGCATCCGATGTCGTCCTCAGCCACCGTTCGGCCGCTGGCTGCGCTGCGGCGCGGCTTCACACTGATCGAGCTGATGGTGGTCCTGGTGATCATCGGAGTGCTGGCAGCTCTGATCGTGCCCAATGTGCTCGAGCGCGCGGACGACGCGCGGACCATGGCCGCGCGCACCGATGTCAACAATCTGATGCAGGCGCTCAAGCTGTATCGCCTGGACAACCAGCGGTACCCGAGCGCGGAGCAGGGCATTGGAGCGCTGGTGTCACGGCCCACCACGGGTGCGATTCCGCCCAACTGGAAGCCCTACATCGACAAGCTGCCCAACGACCCCTGGAGCCGTCCCTACCAGTATCTGAACCCGGGCCTCAAGGGCGAGATCGATGTGTTGTCGTTCGGCGCGGATGGCCAGGCCGGTGGCGAAGGCAAGGACGCCGATGTGGGCTCCTGGCAATAGAGCGGGCGACAGATCGGCCAGGCGCGGTTCCGCCGGATTCACCCTGCTCGAGTTGTTGCTGGTGCTGGCGATCATCGCCATGGCCACCGGCGGCGTCGCCTTTTCACTGCGTAACCTGGGCCAGACCCAGCTCGAACGCGAGGCACAGCGCCTGATCGCGATGCTGGAATCGGCGCGTGCGCGCTCGCGCGCCAGTGGCATGCCGGTGGTCTGGCGCCCAACCGAGACGGGTTTCGAGTTCATCGGGCTGCCCGAACCCGAACCCGACAGCGGGGCGCAGCGCACCACCGCCTCCGCCAGCGAATGGAGCCCGCGCATGAACTGGCTGGGCGAAGGCGTTTCCACGGGTGGCGCGGTGGCCCTGAGCCTGGGCCCGGAGCCGATCATCGCGCGCCAGGCGATCGTGCTGCAGCAAGGCGACAACCAGGTGCGTATTGCGACCGACGGATTGCGCGCCTTTGCGATGCAGGCGGCAGGCCCGCTCGCAGCTGCGCCGTGAACCAGATGCAGCGCGGCTTCACGTTGATCGAGGTACTGGTCGCGCTGGGCATCGTCGCGGTCACGCTGGTGGCCGGACTGAAAGCGACGATGGCCTTGACGGACAACGCCCAGCGCCAGGCCGACAGCCTGCTGGCCCAGGTGTGCGCCGAGAACGAGCTGATCCGGCTGCGTCTGTCGCGCCAGATGCCGCCGATGGGCCCGTCGGACTTCGATTGCGAGCAGGCAGGGCGGTTGTTCCAGGGCCGGCTCGTGGTATCGCCGACACCGAATCCGATCTTCCGACGCGTCGATGCCCGGGTGCTCGACGGTACCTACGTTGTGTATCGGGTAGCCACGATCGTGGGGAGTTTCCAGTGACAGCGGCCGCGCCAGCCGCCGGTGGCCGGGGTCCGCAGCCTGGCCCGCATGGGTTCACACTGGTCGAACTGCTGGTGGCGCTGGTGGTGATGGCCCTGCTCAGCCTGATGGCCTGGCGCGGCATCGATGCGATGAGCCGGGCGCAGGAGTCGACCCGGCGCATCGGCTCCGATGTGCAGGCGTTGCAGGCCGGCTTGATCCAATGGGGCTTGGATCTCGACGCGATGGCACCGTCGACGCCGGTCTCGGCGCTGGATTTCGATGGCCAGTTGCTGCGCATCACGCGCCAGGTGCTGATCGACGACCGTGCGTCGGACGGCACCGAAACCGGCACCGTTGGCGGTGGAGGGCTGCGGGTCGTGGCCTGGGGCGTGCGGATGGTGGATGGCCAGCGCCAATGGCTGCGCTGGCAGTCGGCATTGCTGCACACCCGCGGCGAATGGGAACTGGCCTGGCAACAGGCTGCCTGGTGGGGTCAGAACCCCAGCGCCGAGTTGCGCCTCAATGAGGTCGCCATCGTTCCAGTCGACCGGTGGGAGGTGTTTTACTACCGCAACAATAGCTGGACCAGCCCGTTGTCGAGCGCCTCCGAGGGCGGGCAGGCGCCCGGTGCGCAGCAGCCCTTGCCCGATGGCGTGCGGCTGGTGTTGTCGCTGTCCGACGGCCAATCCATCAGCGGATCGTTGCGCCGAGACTGGGTGCGGCCGACCCTGGGGCCGGGTGGGACATGATGCGGCCGCATCGGCAGGAAATTCACGCGCCGCGCGACCGATCCCTGGGGGCCGGGCTCGTGCGCCGGCCGACGCGCCAACGCGGCGTGGCCGTGTTGCTGGCCATGCTGACGGTGGCGCTGGTGGCCAAGCTGCCACTGCGATGTGGCAGCAGTGGCGCGGCGTCGATATCGAGGCCCGTGAACGGGAGCGATTGCAGGCCGGCTGGATTCTTACCGGTGCGCTCGATTGGGCGCGGCTGATCCTGCGAGAGGACGGTCGCAGCGGCGGGCCCGACCATCTGGCGGAGCCATGGAGCATCGAGTTGCGCGACACGCGGCTGACAACCTTCCTGGCGATGGAGCCGGGCACGAGTGACCTGGGTGACGACACGTTTCTGTCCGGGCACATCACGGACGCGCAAGCGCGTCTGAACGTGAACAACCTGATCGTCGGTAACCGGGTGTCCGAGCCTGACCAGCAGGCGTTCGAGCGCCTGTTCGACGCGCTGGGCCTTGCGCGCTCCGAACTCGATGCAATGGTGGCCAACCTGCAACTGACTGTGGCCGGCAACGGTTCGCAGGACGATTCGCGTCCGGTTCCCATCACACCCCGGCGGGTCGAGCAACTGCGCTGGCTGGGCCTGTCCGCCGCCAGCGTGGCCACGCTCGCGCCCTACGTGACCGTGTTGCCGACCCGTACCCAGGTCAATCTGAACACGGCCGATGCGCTGGTGATCGAGGCCCGTATCCCGGACCTCGATGCCTCCGACGCCCGCAATTTGGTGGCTGCTCGGGCGCGCACGCCATTCCGGACGTTGTCGGAGGTCTCGCGCCTGCTGCCAGCCGGCGCTGCAGTGCTCAATCCCAGCGAGGTGGGAGTCGCAACCCGCTTCTTCGAAATCCGTGGCCGCCTGCGGCTGCAGGAAACCGAGGTGATCGAGCATTCGCTGGTACAACGCAACGGAATAATGGTGACCACGGTATGGCGCGACCGCGAGGTGAGCGACGCGCGCGCGTCCAGCGCCCCCACCCGTTGAACATGTGGCCGCTCATTACAATTCGCCCATGTCGATTTTGATCCTCGCCTTGCCGCTGTCAAAACCCACGGCTGCGACGGAGTTCGAGTTTGTCGTGTCGTCCGAGGCGCGGCCGCTGATGGACCACGGAACCGCACCGCTGGCGCTGCTGCCAGCCGCCGATAGCGTGGTGCTGGTGGCGCCGGCGCGCGCCGTGTCGTGGCACCGGGTCCGTCTACCACCGGTCGCCGCGGGGCGTATCCGGGCCACCTTGGGCGGACTGCTGGAAGAACACCTGCTCGACGATCCGGCGCAATGCGGGTTTGCGCTCGTGCCCGGACGCGCCGCAAGCGGCGAGGCGCTGGTCGCGGCGTTCGACAAGGCCTGGATCCAGGCGGCCCTGGAGTTGTTCGAGCAGGCGCAACGACCGGCCAGCCGCGTGGTGCCCGCGTTCGCGCCCGACGGGCCGGACATGCAGTCCGTGCAACTGCACGTGACCGGCAGCGCGGAAGACGCCAGTCTGGTCGTGGTCGACGCGATGGGAGTGACCTGCCTGCCGCTGGCCAGCGCACAAGCCGCTTTTGCCGACAAGATCATCCCGCAGGGCGTGGACGCGGTGTTCGCAGAGCCGGCGGTGGCTGGCCTGGCCGAGCAGGTGCTGGGGCGCCCAGTCACGGTACAGCCGGCAACGCAGCGTCTGCTGCAGGCCAGTCGCTGCGAATGGGACCTGGCACAGTTCGACCTGTCGATCAGCGGCGGGAGTCGCCTGGCCCGGCGCTGGCAGGAGCAGGCGCGGCAGTTGCTTTTCGCTTCGACATGGCGTCCGGTGCGATGGGGCCTCGTGAGTCTGGCGTTGGTCCAGCTGATCGGTATCAACGCGTGGGCCTGGAAACTCGATTCTGTGGTGCGCGACAAACAACAACGGGTCAATACGCTGCTGACGCAGACCTTTGCGGGGGTGCGAACCGTCGTCGATGCGCCGCTGCAGATGCAGCGTGAAGTCGCGTTGTTGCGCCAGAAAAGTGGCGGGGTCACGGCCGACGACCTGGAGGCGATGCTGGCGGCGTTGGGCGCAGCGATGCCGGCGGGCGCGGCTCCCGTGGCGATCGATTTCGCGCCTGGCGAACTCGTCGTGCGCGGGCTGGAACTTGCCGGGCCGCAGCGCGACCTGTTGCAGGGCAAGCTGCGCAACCAGGGGTACCAGGTTCGCACCGACAACGACCGACTGGTCGTGCGCCAGCAGGGCAAGTCATGACGACGGCGCCCTCGTTGCGGCAATCCTGGGCGCGACTTGCGTCGCGGGAGCGGCGGCTGGTCGTGGTGGCACTGTGCGTGGTGGCAGCCGCACTGACCTGGTCTGTGGGCCTGGCGCCGGCCCTTGGTGTGCTGCGAGCGGCGCCCCAGCGACTGACCGAACTGGACCTGCAACTGCAGTCGATGCAAGACCTGGTCGCCCAGGCACGGACACTGCAGGGGCGTGCTCCGGTGCAGCGCGACGCCGCCGTGCGCACGCTCGAATCCGCGTTACAGCAACGCATGGCTGGCAAGGCGCAACTCAGCCGTGCCGGTGACCGGGTCACGGTCACCCTGTCGGGCGTGCCGCCTCAGGTGCTGGCGCAGTGGCTTGTTCTGGCCCGCGACGCGGCACGGGTGTCGATGCAGCAGGCGCGGCTGACCCGTTCGCCGGCAGGGTGGGATGGCAGCATCGTGCTGCAACTGCCGCCCGAATGAAGCGGTTCGCTGCCGCGACGACCTCGGTCCTGGCTCCGGGCATGGCGCACCCCCATGGGTGACACTCGCTGGGCCTGGCTGGGCGCGGTGGCGGGCGGCGCACTGGGGCTGCTTGTGTTTGCCCCAGCGGCGTGGCTGGCCGGGGCGATATCCACGGCCACCGACATGCGGTTGCAGGTGCTTCAGCCGCGCGGCACATTGTGGGCCGGCAGCGCGCGCTTGGTCCTGTCCGGCGGTGCCGGCAGCCGCGACGCGCTGGTATTGCCGGGGCGGGTGCAGTGGCAGTTGCGACCGCGATGGACGGGCCTGCAATTGCAGTTGCGGGCCGACTGCTGCACAGGGGAGCCACTTCGCCTGACCGGCGCACTGCGTTGGGGCGGCTGGACGATGGAAGCGGAGGACCACATCAGTCAATGGCCCGCGCAAATGCTGGTCGGACTGGGTTCACCGTGGAACACCCTGCAGGCGCAGGGCCGTGTCACGCTGACGCTGCAGGGCTTGTCATTAGAATGGGCCGAGGGCCGCGCCCGAGTCAATGGCAGTGTCAGTTTCGACGCGCTGGCTCTGTCCTCGCGTCTGTCGACGCTGCGGCCGATCGGGAGTTATCGCCTGCATCTGGCCGGCAACGGCGAATCAGGCTCGCCGGAGTTGCGCTTGCAGACGCTCGAAGGCAGCCTGCAACTCTCCGGCCAGGGGCAATGGACGGGGGCGCGGTGGAATTTTCGCGGCCAGGCCAGTGCGTCGGCCCAAGACGAACTGGTGCTGGGCAATCTGCTCAATATCGTGGGGCGCCGGCAAGGCGCCGTGTCGATCATTGCGCTGGATTGACGATCGTGGGTGGCTGGCATCGACGGGTTGAACTGGGCTGCAATATGAACTGGAATGGCGTGCTGGGTTTTGTGGCTTCGGTCGTGCGTGTCGGCGTATGTTGCCTGTCTCTGGGCGGCGTCGCGCAAGCCCAGCGGGCCGGCGAGCCGATCACGCTGAATTTTGTCGGTGCCGAGATCGAAGCCGTGGCTCGCACCATGGGCGTGATCACCGGCCGCACCGTGGTCGTCGATCCGCGGGTGCGCGGCGTGATCAACCTCAGTAGTGACAAACCACAATCACCGGCCGCTGCATACAGCCAGTTCCTGGCAGCGTTGCGCCTGCAGGGGTACACCGTCGTGGAATCCAGCGGTATCTCCAAGGTGGTGCCGGAGGCCGAAGGCAAGCTGCAGGGCAGCGTGGTGTCGGTATCGCCAGACAACCCGTCGGGCAACCAGATCGTGACCCAGATATTCCGGCTCGACCACGAAAGTGCGCTTAACCTGGTGCCGGTGCTGCGCCCGCTGATCAGTCCGAACAACACGATCAACGTCAATCCGGGCAGCAATGCGCTGGTCATCACCGACTATGCCGACAACCTGCGTCGGCTGGGCCGCATCATTGCCGCGATGGACATGCCCAATGCGACCGATGTCGAGGTGATCCCGCTCAAGCATGCGCTGGCCTCCGACCTCGCGCCACTGGTGTTGCGGCTGACGCAGACCAGCAGCGGGCCCGCGGTGCAAGGCCAGGTCGATAATTCGTACCGCACTGCCATCATCGCCGAGCCACGCAGCAATGCCCTGATCGTGCGCTCCGCCAACGCGGCGCGGCTGGAACTGGTGCGTTCGCTGGTGCAGCGGCTCGACGTACCGTCCTCCGACAGCGCGGCCGGCAATATCCACGTGGTGTACCTGAAAAATGCCGAGGCGGTGAAGCTGGCGGCGACATTGCGTGCCGCGATGGCCGGCACCGGCGGCGCCACGTCGGCCAGCCGGCCACCAGTCAGTGGCGCGGGCGCTGCTGCAGCGGCAGCGGCAGCCGCAGCGTCGGCGCAGACGGAAACCGGCGGCCAGATCCAGGCCGATCCAGCGACCAATTCGCTGGTGATCACGGCGCCGGAGCCGCAGTACCGGCAGATGCGAGCGGTCATCGACAAGCTCGATGCGCGCCGGGCGCAGGTTTTTGTCGAGTCGCTGATCGCCGAGGTCAACGCCGACAAGGCGGCCGAGTTCGGCATCCAGTGGCAGGGCCCGATCGGGCAAAAGGGCGACGGCGCCATCGGGCTGCTGGGCACCAACTTTGGCGCCGGTGGCAACAACATCCTTGCGCTGGCAGCCGGCGCCGCCAATGGAAGTGTGACTCCCGGCGCGGGCTTGAACGTGGGTATCGCCGCGCGTGCCAACGGCGTTTATTTCCTGGGTTTTCTGGCCCGCTTCCTGCAGCAGACGGGTGACGGCAACATCCTGTCGACGCCCAACCTGCTGACGCTGGACAATGAGGAAGCCAAGATCGTGATCGGCCAGAATGTGCCGTTCGTGACCGGTTCCTACACCAACAACAACGCCAGCGGCGGAACCGTCAATCCGTTCCAGACCATCGAGCGCAAGGATGTCGGCCTGACCTTGCGGGTCAAGCCGCAGATCAGCGAGAACGGCACCATCCGGCTGTCGATCTTCCAGGAGGTCTCCAGCGTACAGGCCTCTTCGGTCAACTCTCCCAGTGGCCTGATCACCAACAAGCGCTCGATCGAATCGAACGTGGTGGTCGAGGACGGATCGATCATCGTGCTGGGTGGGCTGCTGCAGGACGAATCGGCGCTCAACGAAGAGAAGGTGCCCGGTCTCGGCGACATGCCGCTGTTCGGCAACCTGTTCCGCAGTGAGACCCGCTCGCGCCGCAAGACCAACCTGATGGTGTTCATGCGGCCGGTCGTGGTGCGCGACGCAGCCGCGATCGATGTGTTGTCGATGGATCGATACGAATCCATGCGGTCCGACCAGCAGGCGGTGCAGCCACGGCCCAGCGCCGTCATACCGGACCTGGGCACGGCGCAGTTGCCCGCGGCCCCGGCAAAGCCCCGTGCGCGACCGGTCGAGGCGCCGCGTGCGCCGCTGAACGACCGCTGAGAGTGTGAGAGGCGTTGCTGTCCATGCGTTTCCCGTTACCGTACGCCTTCGCGCGCACGCACCAGTTGCTGCTGGAGGACGATGGCAGCGTATTGACGCTGGTCGTGCATCCCGGCTCGCCACGCGGCGCCCTGGGTGAGGTGTTGCGCAAGTACCCGCAAGCGGCGATGGCGGCCATGGATGCCGAGTCGCTGGTGCAGCGCATCAGCGCTGCGTATTCACAGGGTGAATCGAGCGCGGCGCTGGTGGCCAGCGAGGTCGCCTCGGACGTCGATCTGCAGCGCATGATGCAGGAGTTGCCCGCCGTGGAAGACCTGCTCGAGGCCGCCGACGATGCGCCCATCATCCGCCTGCTCAACGCACTGCTGACCCAGGCCGCACGCGAGAATGCCAGCGACATCCACATCGAACCCTACGAGCGCCACAGCAGCGTGCGGTTCCGCGTCGATGGCACGCTTCGCGAGGTGGTGCAGCCCAACCGCGCGCTGCACGGGGCGTTGATCTCGCGCCTGAAGATCATGGCCGAACTCGATATCTCCGAGAAACGGCTGCCGCAGGACGGGCGGATCAGCTTGCGCATCGGTACCCGGGCGGTCGATGTGCGGGTCAGTACCTTGCCCAGTGCACAAGGCGAACGCGCGGTGCTGCGCCTGCTCGACAAGTCGGGCGCCCGGCTGAACCTGGAGGCAGTGGGTATGGAGGGCCATACGCTGCAGCGCTTCGCCAAGTTGATCGGCCAGCCGCACGGCATCATCCTGGTGACCGGCCCGACCGGCTCGGGCAAGACCACGACGCTGTATGCCGCGCTGAGCCGGCTCGACTGCGCGCACACCAACATCATGACGGTCGAGGACCCGATCGAATACGAATTGCCGGGCATTGGCCAGACCCAGGTCAATGCCCGCATCGAGCTCAGTTTCGCCACCGCCTTGCGCGCCATCCTGCGCCAGGACCCGGATGTGATCATGATCGGCGAGATCCGCGACTTCGAGACCGCTCAGATTGCGATCCAGGCCTCATTGACGGGTCACCTGGTGTTGGCCACGCTGCACACCAACGATTCCGCCAGCGCGGTGACCCGGCTCATCGACATGGGTGTGGAGCCCTTCCTGCTCAGTTCCTCGCTGCTGGGTGTGCTGGCCCAGCGCCTGGTGCGCAAATGGTGCCTGCACTGCAAGGGCCAGGGTTGCGAGCACTGCGGGCAGACAGGCTATGCCGGTCGTACCGGCGTGTACGAACTGTTGGTGGCCGATGCAGCGATCCGCGACCAGATCCATCGCCGGGCGTCGGAGGCCGAGATCCGCTCCGCCGCAATCGTGGGCGGCATGCGGCTGATGCGCGACGATGGCGAGCGCCTGGTGGCCGCCGGTGTCACCGCACGCGAGGAAGTGCTGCGGGTCACCCGCGATTGATCCTGCCGGCGCCGGATCCCTGACCCATGCCTGCGTATTCGTTCGAAGCCGTCGATGCCCAGGGTACGCTTCGCAAGGGCGTCATCGATGCCGAAACCGCACGTGCGGCGCGCAGTGCCTTGCGCGCCCAGACGCTGGTGCCACTGCAGGTGGCCCAGGTCGGAGCAGGCACCGGCGAGGATGCGCGGGCGGGCGACCGCACACCGTCCTGGCTTGGTGGCCGCGCCTTCGGCGCCGCCGCCTTGGCGGTCTGGACGCGCCAATTGGCGGGCCTGGTCTCGGCCAGCCTGCCGCTGGAGCGGGCCTTGACCGCGCTGAGCGAGGAGGCCGACGATCCGCGCCAGCGCAACCTGGTCGCAGCCTTGCGTGCCGAGGTCAACGCCGGCAGCGGATTTGCCAAGGCGCTGGCGCAACATCCACGCGAGTTCTCGCCGATCTACGTGGCAGTGATCGACGCGGGTGAACACAGCGGTGACTTGGGGCTGGTGCTCGAGCGGCTGGCCGATGACCTGGCCGAACAGCAGCAACTCAAGTCGCGCCTGGTTGCGGCAGCCCTGTACCCGGCCATCGTGACCGTGATCGCGATCCTGATCGTGATGTTCCTGGTGGCCTATGTCGTGCCCCAGGTCGCCAGCGTGTTTGCCGGAACCAAACAGAGTCTGCCCTGGCTCACCGAGGTGATGCTGGCGCTCAGTGCGCTGGTGCGCAAGCACGGGTTGTGGGTGCTGCTGGCCCTGGTGCTGGCGCTGACCGGGATGCGGGTCGCGCTGCGCAGCGAACCACTGCGCGAGCGTTTCGACGCGGCCTTCCTGCGCCTGCCACTGGTCGGTCGGCTGGCGCGCGGTTACAACGCGGCGCGTTTCGCCAATACGCTGGCCATGCTGGCGGCCGCGGGCGTGCCGATCCTCAAGGCGTTGCAGGCAGCGGCCGAGACGCTGAACAACCGGGCCATGCGCGCCGACGCGCTGGAGGCGCTGGTGCTGGTGCGCGAGGGTGCGCCGATCGCGCTGGCGCTGGGGCGGCACAAGCGATTTCCACCGATGTTGACCATGTTTGCCCGCCTCGGCGAGCAGACCGGGCAGTTGCCGCAGATGCTGCAACGCGTGGCTGCCCAACTCTCGGCCGACGTGCAGCGCCGCGCGATGCAACTGGCCACCATCCTCGAGCCGCTGCTGATCGTGGCCATGGGCATGGTCGTGATGCTGATCGTGCTGGCGGTCATGCTGCCGATCATCCAACTCAATACGCTGGTGCGCTGAGAGCGTGAGAGCCGGTGCTGGCCGGGCAGGCCGGGCTGGCCGGGACCCATGCCCGGCTGGCCGATTTCACGTCGATCCCCCTGGCGGCCGGCGAACGCAATATTCGCGTTTCGAGTTCAAGCCGGTGTTGCAGGGCGAGCAACCTGGCGTGGCGATGAGTCAGCCTTCGACGATCTGCAGCCAGGCCCAACGCTCGCAGTAACTTTTTGCCTTGGCGCGGAACAACGCACGGTGGTCGCACACGGCATTGGGTCGCAACACGCCCCGGTACAAGTCGTCCAGTCCGTATGGCGCATACATCGATGTCGGCGCGCCGCTCGCATCGCGCAGGCCGACGCAAGTGCACGGCACCAGGAAGCGGTCGATGCCGGCGCGAGCGCTCGTGAGCGCGGGGTAGGACCGGCCAAACCATTGCGGGTACCAGGTGTGGACCCGCGCCTGGTTCTTGGCCTCGACCACGATGCCCAGGTCGCCAAAGCAGGCGTCCACTCGCGCACTGACCGCCGACTCGGCCTGCTCCGACAGGTCGGTGGCGTCGAAATAAAACAGGTCGTAATCCTTGATGCCGGCCGCGGGTGAGCGGCCCGCCTGCAGGTTCCAGACGGTCTGGAACAGGCAGCCAGCCACCAGCCAGGCGTCGGGCAGGCCCAGGCCAGGTAGCCGCTCCAGGATGACGCGGTTGTTTGTGTTCGCCAGTGCCTGGTGGATGAAAAGTGCCGCCAGCGCCTGGGCATCTGGCGCCGGGCCAGTGCCATCGTGGGGTGTCACACCACCTTGGCGATCGATGCGCAGACGTAGTCGATGTTCTGGTCGTTGAGCGCCGCGACACACATGCGCCCGGTGTCGGTGCCATAGATGCCGAACTCGTTGCGCAGCCGCACCATCTGATCCTTGGTCAGGCCGGAATAACTGAACATGCCGATCTGCTGGGTGATGAAACCCATGTCTTGCCGCACACCCGCGGCCTTGAGCCCGTCGACCAGCTTCTGGCGCATGGCCTTGATGCGGACCCGCATGGCGGCGAGTTCCTCTTCCCACAAGGCGCGTAGTTTCGGGTCGGCCATGACAGCGGCAACGATGGCACCGCCGTGGGTCGGAGGGTTGCTGTAATTGGTGCGGATCACGATCTTGAGCTGGCTCAGCACCCGGGCGGCTTCCTCCTTGGATTCGCACAAGACGCTCAGCGCGCCGACCCGTTCGCCGTACAGGCTGAAGCTCTTGCTGAAACTGGTCGAGACCAGGAAACTCAGGCCGGCGGCGACGAATTTTTGCACCGCAGCTCCATCTTCCAGGATGCCGAAACCGAAGCCCTGGTAGGCCATGTCCAGAAAAGGCGTCAGATTGCGTGATCGACATGCGGCGACGACCTGCTCCCATTGCGGGGCGGTGATGTCGTATCCGGTCGGGTTGTGGCAGCAGGCGTGCAACACGACGATGGTGCCAGGCGCGGCGGCTTGCAGGGCGGCGAGCATGCCGGCGAAGTCGATGGAACGGTTGGCGGCGTCGTAGTATGGGTAGTACCCGACCTCGAAGCCGGCGTTGCGGAACAGCGCCAGGTGGTTTTCCCAGCTCGGGTCGCTGATCAGCACCTGCGCTGCGGGGCTGATCTTCTTGAGGAAATCGGCACCGATCTTCAGGCCGCCAGTGCCGCCGATCGCCTGCACCGTGGCGGCACGGCCGGAGCCCACGGGCTCGGAATCGGCACCAAACACCAGCGACTTGACCGCGGCGTCGTAGGCGGCGATGCCGTCGATCGGCAGGTAACCACGGGCCTTGGGCGTTTCCATCATCGCCTTTTCGGCCGCCTGCACGCACTGCAGCAACGGCAGCTTGCCGTTCTCGTCGTAGTACACCCCCACGCCCAGGTTCACCTTGACCGGGTTGGTATCGGCGACAAATTGTTCATTCAAACCCAGGATAGGGTCGCGTGGTGCCATTTCTACGGCGGTAAACAAGGACATGGTTGGTGCTCTTTGCGGTTCGGCGGCAATATGAAAGGGGGAAGGTGACCGGCTTGGCGCGAGCGCAAGACAGTCATCCGCGGTACGCTTGCCGGTTGCCTCAGATTTTAGCCGCCGCAAGACGCGCGGCGCACAACGCCATGCCTGCCTCCCCATTGAGTCTTGTCGACGCTGTATTGGCCGACGACGCTTCCACCGAAGCCCAGCCTGCGACCGGTACGTTCGTGCGTTTCCCGGGCTCGCCGTTCGAGTTGTTCCAGCCGTATCCACCTGCCGGCGACCAGCCCGAGGCCATTACGAAGCTGGTCGAAGGTGTCAACGATGGAGAAGTGTTCCAGACCTTGCTCGGTGTGACCGGTTCCGGCAAGACCTTCACGATGGCCAACGTCATCGCCCGGCTGGGCCGCCCCGCGATCGTGTTCGCACCCAACAAGACCCTGGCCGCGCAGCTGTACAGCGAGTTCCGCGAGTTCTTTCCGCGCAACGCGGTTGAGTATTTCGTCAGTTATTACGACTACTACCAGCCCGAGGCCTACGTGCCACAACGGGACCTGTTCATCGAGAAGGACTCGGCGATCAACGAGCACATCGAGCAGATGCGGCTGTCCTGTACCAAGAGCGTGCTGGAGCGGCGCGACGTGGTGATCGTGGCCACGGTGTCGGCGATCTACGGTATCGGCCAGCCCGAGGCTTACC
>CAZADK010000013.1:0-19209 GCA_964483855.1 uncultured Rhodoferax sp. | reverse complement strand
GAGTTGCAGTCCGTCGTCGATAGCCGCGTCAGCGAGGCCGAAGCGGGCCGGCGCGCTGGCGTGATCGCGCAGTGGTACGACAAAGCTGGCGCGCAGGAGCGCATCGACTGCATGTACCTGATGAACGACAAGTTCGCACATGACCCGCAGGCGATCCTGGTGGCCCGGGCGGAATATGAGGCGGCGCAGGGCGTGTCCGAACTGGGGCATGCGGAGATCCGGCTGCGCCAGGCACTGGAGTCCCCGCGCACCCGGCTGCTGCAGCGCTTTGCCGGGTTTGCCCAGGGCATGCGTTTCCTGGTCGACTTGCGTGCGGAACTGCTGCCCTTGTTGCGCACCCACAAGGGCCTGGTTGCGCTCGACGCCGAACTCGAGGGCCTGTTCTCGAGCTGGTTCGACGTGGCCTTTCTCGAGTTGCGGCGCATCAGCTGGGACTCGCCGGCATCGCTGGTCGAAAAATTGATCCGTTACGAGGCGGTGCACGCGATCCGCAGCTGGGCCGACGTCAAGAACCGCCTCGACAGCGACCGTCGCTGCTACGGTTTCTTCCATCCGCACATGCCCGACGAGCCGCTGATCTTCGTCGAGGTGGCCCTGCTCGACCAGATGGCCGGCAACATGGCGCCGCTGCTGGACGAGTCCGCCAGCGCCATTGACCTGGACAAGGCCACGACCGCAATCTTCTATTCGATCAGCAACACACAGGTCGGCCTGCGCGGCGTGAGTTTCGGCGATTCGCTGATCAAGCGTGTCGTCGAGGCCTTGCAGCAGGAATTCGCGCGCCTCAAGACCTTCGCGACCTTGTCGCCGATCCCGGGCCTGCGCACCTGGCTGGGCCGCAACATCGATGCGATGCTCGACAAGGCCGGCCCCAAGGCACGCCAGCGACTGGCGCAGGCGCTGGCGCTGCAAGCCGATGCGATCAGCGGCGAGCCTGTGCTCGCGGCCTTCGATGCGGCAACGGCTCTGGATGAAAAGTCGCCACTGCGCAAAATGCTGCTGCAGTGCGCGGCGCAGTATCTGCTGCAAACCGGCAAGGAAGACCGGCCGCTCGATCCGGTGGCGCGGTTCCATCTAGGCAACGGGGCCCGTATCGAGCAGCTCAACTGGATGGCTGACAGCTCTTCCAAGGGCATGAAACAGTCGTGCGGCCTGATGGTGAACTATCTCTACGACCTCAAGCGGCTGGACAAATACCGCAGCCAGCTGGCGCAGGGCAAGATTCCGACGTCCAGCGCGTTCGACGCCCTGGTGTTCTAGGTCGTTTTCACACGACCCAGATGGGATGTGTTGCGGATCAAAACCGCCATTCTGAAACCGGATCCCGATCCGCACCACCGCCATCTCCCACGCCATGAAGCCACGCGCCATCCACCCCTGGACCGACCGCAACCTGTTTGCCGCGTTGCGCGAGGCCTTCGCACCGGACCTTGACGCGATCGCGATCGAAACCGACACCGGCTTGTGCTATAGCTGGCGCGACCTGGAGCGCGCCAGCGCCATGATGGCCAATCTGATGGAGAGCCTGGAGCTGCCCCCGGCTTCGCGGATCGCGGTGCAGGTCGACAAGTCGGTCGAGGCCGCCATCCTGTACCTGGCGACACTGCGCGCCGGCCATGTGTTCCTGCCGCTCAACACCGCCTACCAGAGCGCGGAGATGGCCTATTTCATCGGGAACGCCGAACCCGCCGTGGTGGTATGCACCCGGCGCAATTTCGGCTGGCTCAGCCAACTCGCATTCAAGGCCGGCACCGGCCATGTCTTCACCCTGGACGACGACCGTACCGGCTCCTTGCTCGAGCGCGCCGGCGCCTGCAGTGACCAACACCGCTGCGTCGCGCGGCGCGGCTCCGACCTGGCGGCGATCCTGTACACCAGCGGCACCACCGGCCGCAGCAAGGGCGCCATGCTCAGCCACGAGAATCTTCTGAGCAATGCGCTGGTGCTCAAGGAGGCCTGGGGTTGGCGTTCGGCCGCCGATGGGGGGGACGTGCTGATCCATGCGTTGCCGATCTTCCATGTGCACGGGCTGTTCGTGGCGTTGCACGGCGCGCTGATCAATGGCAGTGCCATGTTGTGGCAATCCCGGTTCGAGCCGGGCTGGGTGGTGGCCAACCTGCCACGCGCCACGGTCTTCATGGGGGTGCCCACGATGGTTGTGCGCCTGCTGGCCGATGCCGGCTTGAGCCCGGCGCAATGCCGCGCGATGCGGCTGTTCATTTCCGGTTCCGCGCCCTTGCTGCTCGATACCTTCAACCAGTGGCAGCACCGCACCGGCCACACCATCCTCGAGCGTTACGGCATGTCGGAGACCCTCATGCTGACGTCCAACCCCTGTGCCGCCGCGCAAGGCGAGCGCCGCGGCGGGACGGTCGGTTTTCCGTTGCCCGGCGTCGAACTGCGTGTCTGCGACGATACCGGGCAGAGGTTGCCGCGCGGGGAGGTCGGCGGCATCCAGGTGCGCGGACCGAACGTGTTCCAGGGTTATTGGCGCATGCCGGAGAAGACGCGGGAGGAGTTCAGCGCGGACGGATTCTTCAAGACCGGCGACGTCGGGAGCATCGACGCCGATGGTTATGTGACCATCGTCGGACGCAGCAAGGATCTGATCATCAGCGGCGGGTACAACGTCTACCCGGCCGAGGTGGAGAGTGTCATCAACGACTTGGCTGGCGTGGCTGAAAGCGCGCTGGTCGGTGTGCCGCACCCCGACTTCGGCGAGGTCGGCGTGGCCGTGGTCACGGCCCGTGCGGGCACCACGCTCGACGCCACGGCCATCGTCGCATCGCTCAAGCAGCGCCTGGCCAACTTCAAGGTGCCCAAGCGTTGTTTCGTCGTTGATGCCTTGCCCCGCAACGCCATGGGCAAGGTACAGAAGAACCTGTTGCGCGAACAGCACAAAGGGCTGTTCACGCCGGCGTGAACGAGCCGACATACGCCCGCGTGAACGGGCCAATACACGCCCGCGTGAGCAAGCTGACACACGCCCGCGTGAGCGGGCCGACAGGCCTTGGTTGGGGCCCCCGAAGCGGGAGCAGGGTTGGTGGATCTCAGCGCAGGACCAGCACCGGGATGTGCGAGTGGGTCAACACCAGCTGGGTCTCGCTGCCCAGCAACAGGCGCTTGACACCGCGCCGGCCATGCGACGCCATCACGATCAGGTCGCACTTCTGCTTTTTCGCCGCAGCGATGATCGCCTCCGACACCAGGTCGGATTTGACGGTGACGCCCTTGGCCTTGACGCCCTTGGCCATGGCGGTCTTCTTGACCGCATCGACGGTGGCCTGCGCCGCGTCTGCCCACTGTTCCTCGATGCGTGCCACCTCGCCGGCCTGTACCGCCATGCCACCCTCGAAGTAGGTCATCGGGTAAGGTGCCACGACCTTGAGCACCACGAGTTCGGCGCCACACAGGTTAGCCAGGGCGATGGCACTCGAAACCGCCTTGCGCGACAGATTGGAGCCGTCGGTGGCGACAAGAATCCGCTGGTACATGAAGTCTCCTCGGGTATTGATGATGGTTCGAGAATACCGGCCCAATGCTCCATCGTCTTGATGCAGATCAAGACATGCCGGGTTGCCCCGGTTAAGCTTGCCTGCCATGTCCAGTGCCATCTTGGTGTCTCCCGAGCCGACCGGCAAGCTGTCGCTGGCTGGGGTCCGTCCCCCTGTGTATCCACCTGCGCCCGAGGCTGCGGTCGATACCGATCGGCTGCTCGACGATCCGCAGGAGTGGGAAGCCTTCAGCAGCCCCAGCGCGCAGCTGCCGGGCCTGGTCGAGTCAAACCTGGTCGTCGATGGCATCACATGCGCCGCCTGCGCAGTGACGATCGAGCAGGCCTTGCGGGCCACACCCGGTGTGGTGCGTGCCGATGTCAGCGCCGCCTCGCGGCGAGCAACGGTGTTGTGGGCTCCGGACACGGTCCAGCCATCGGGGTGGATGGGCGTCATCCGCAAGGCCGGTTACCTGCCGTTGCCGGCCAACGACGCCAGCGCGCGCGCGGCGCGGTTGCAGGAAAGCCGCACCGCGTTGTGGCGCTGGCTGGTGGCCGGCCTGTGCATGATGCAAGTGATGATGTATGCCTACCCGGCCTATGTCGCCTTGCCGGGCGACCTGAGCATGGAGTCCGAGCGGCTGCTGCGCTGGGCATCCTGGGTGCTGACCTTGCCGGTTCTGTTGTTCTCTTGCGGCCCGTTTTTCCGCGCGGCCTGGCGCGACCTGGCACAACGCCGCGTCAGCATGGACCTGCCGGTGGCGGTCGCGTTGCTGATCACCTTCGCCGTGAGTTCGGCCGGAACCTTCGATCCGCAAGGTGCCTTCGGGCGCGAGGTGTACTTCGATTCCCTGACGATGTTCGTGTTCTTCCTGCTGACCGGGCGCTGGCTCGAACTGCGCCTGCGCGATCGCACGGCCGGTGCCCTGGAGGCGATGGTCAATCGCATGCCCGATGCGGTGCAGCGCCGCCGCGCCGACGGCAGCTTCGAGTCGGTTGTCGTGCGGCGCCTGGCGGTTGGCGACCTGGTGCGGGTGCTGCCGGGTGAGGCGATTGCGGCCGATGGAGTGATCACCGAGGGAAACACCCTGGTGGACCAGGCGCTGTTGACCGGCGAATCCAAGCCGTTGTCCTGCACCATTGGTTCGCAGGTGGTTGCCGGCAGCTTCAATCTGTCGGGCGTGATCGAGGTCCGCGTCGAGAAGGCCGGAGCCGACACCCGTTTTGCCGCGGTACTGGCACTGGTGCGCAGTGCGGCGGTGACCAAGCCGCGGTTGGCGCAGGTGGCCGATCGAATTGCCAAGCCGTTCCTGATCGTCGTGTTGCTGGCCGCCGCCGCCGCGGCGGCTTACTGGTGGCCTGGCGGCGCCGGCCATGCCTTGATGGTGGCCGTGGCGGTGCTGGTTGTGACCTGCCCCTGTGCCTTGTCACTGGCCACGCCCACGGCCATGCTGGCCGCTGCCGGCAGCATGGCCCGTGCTGGCGTTCTGGTACGCCGCCTGCAGGCGCTCGAAGCCCTGGCCGACGTCGACAGCGTGGTGTTCGACAAGACCGGCACCCTGACCCGCGACGGCTTGCGGCTCGATGCAGTGGTGGTGCGGGAGGGGCTGGCGCGCGAACAGGCGCTGGCGATGGCCGCGGCGCTGGCTGGGCAGTCGCTGCATCCGGTGTCGCGCGCGCTGGCGCAGGTGGCGCAGCAGCCAGGCCAGGGCGTAGCCTGGTTCGCCAGCGGGGTCATCGAGCATGTGGGCCAGGGCGTGTCGGGCCGCCTGCAGTCGTCCGATACGGCGCGGCCAGCTTGCGCTGCGCGGCTGGGCAGCCGGCGCTTTTGCGGTCTGCCCGAGGATGGAGACCCTGCGGGCACGACGCATCTGGTCGACGAGTCCGGCTGGCTGGCAAGTTTCGACCTGTGCCAGGACTTGCGCAGCGACGCGGCCGCGACGGTAGCCGGCCTGCTGGCGGACGGTTACCGGGTGCACATGGTGTCGGGCGACAAACATGACGCCGCGCTGCAGGTGGCCGGGCCGCTGGGCATTGTGTCGGTGTTGTCGGGTTGTGCGCCAGATGACAAGCTCGCTTTCCTGCGCCAGCAGCAGGCGCAGGGGCACCGGTTGGCGGTGGTCGGCGATGGCCTGAACGACGCACCGGTGCTGGCGGGAGCGGACGTCTCGTTTGCGCTCGGCCACGCTGCGCCGCTGGCCCAATCGCAGGCAGACTTCGTCGTGCTGGGCGGGCAGTTGCAGCGCATTGCCCAGAGCCTGCGCCTGGCGCGGCGCACGATGCGTGTCGTGCGCCAGAACCTGGGCTGGGCGCTCGCCTACAACCTGGCCTGTATCCCGCTGGCCGTGGTGGGCTGGATACCGGCCTGGCTGGCCGGTCTGGGCATGGCCGGCAGTTCACTGCTGGTGGTGGTCAACGCGCTGCGCCTGGCCCGCGGCCTGGACGCTCAGGAGGGCTGATGGACATCCTGTACCTGCTCATTCCGTTGTCGGTCGTGCTGGTGTTCTTCATCCTCGCGGGCCTGTGGTGGGCGATCTACCGCGGACAGTTCGACGACATCGAGCGCGAAGGCGAGCGCATCCTGGAGGAATGACGCCATGACGCCCCAGGTAACGCCCATCTTTCTCATCGGCCGCATGTGCAGACGAAGTCTGTTGCGTTTGTATCAGAACGCAACGCCCGTTTGATGTTGGTCAAACCCGATCAGGGTTTGCCAGTGGAAACTTGAACCAGATCAATTTGGAAGACCCGAAAAATGCAATTTCCCAATATGAAGGCCACGGCATACAACGACACCGTCGTGCGGCAGTTCGCCATCATGACGATCATCTGGGGTGTCGTCGGCATGCTGGTGGGCGTGATCATCGCCGCCCAGCTGACCTGGCCCGAACTCAATTTCGGCATCCCCTGGCTCAGTTACGGCCGACTCCGGCCGCTGCACACCAATGCGGTGATCTTCGCGTTTGGCGGTTGCGGCCTGTTCGCCGCCGCCTATTACGTCGTGCAGCGCACCTGCCAGGTCCGGCTGTTCGGTGACAAGCTGGCAGCCTTCACGTTCTGGGGCTGGCAACTGGTCATCGTGGCCGCGGCCATTTCGCTGCCGCTGGGCTTCACGCAGGGAAAGGAATACGCCGAACTCGAGTGGCCGATCGACATCTTGATCACGCTGGTCTGGGTTGCCTTCGCGGTGGTCTTCTTCGGCACCATCGGTACCCGCAAGGTGCGGCATATCTATGTCGCCAACTGGTTCTTCGGTGCGTTCATCATCGCCGTGGCGTTGCTGCATATCGTCAACAGCGCCGCCATTCCGGCTGGCCTGATGAAGTCGTATTCGGCCTACGCCGGCGTGCAGGACGCGATGGTGCAGTGGTGGTACGGCCACAATGCGGTGGGCTTTTTCCTGACCGCCGGCTTCCTGGGCATGATGTATTACTTCATTCCGAAGCAGGCCGAGCGTCCTGTCTACAGCTACCGGTTGTCGATCGTGCACTTCTGGGCGCTGATCTTCACCTACATGTGGGCCGGCCCGCACCACCTGCATTACACGGCCTTGCCGGACTGGACCCAGTCGGTGGGCATGGTGTTCTCGCTGATCCTGCTCGCGCCGAGCTGGGGCGGCATGATCAACGGCATCATGACGCTTTCGGGCGCCTGGCACAAGCTGCGCGACGACCCCATCCTGCGTTTCCTGATCGTGTCCTTGTCGTTTTATGGCATGAGCACCTTCGAGGGCCCGATGATGTCGATCAAGACCGTCAACGCCTTGTCCCACTACACCGACTGGACTATTGGCCACGTGCACTCGGGTGCACTGGGCTGGGTCGGGCTGGTGACGATGGGCAGCATGTACTACCTGATTCCGCGCCTGTTCGGACGCACGCAGATGTACAGCGTCAAGGCGATCGAAATCCACTTCTGGACCGCGACCATCGGCATCGTGATCTACATCGCCGCGATGTGGATCGCCGGCGTGATGCAGGGGCTGATGTGGCGCGCCGTCAATCCGGACGGCACCTTGACTTACACCTTCGTGGAGTCGGTCAAGGCCACCTATCCGTTCTATTTCCTGCGTCTGATGGGCGGTTTGCTATACCTCGGCGGCATGCTGGTCATGTTGTGGAATACCTGGAAGACGGCGACCGGCGGCAAGGCGGTGACGGTGTCCATTCCCAACGCCGCCGTACACGCCTGAGGAACAACGATCATGGCAAACCAAGACCAAAAGACCCCGTTGCTCTCCCACGAGCGCATCGAGACCAACAACTTCCTGATGATCGTGCTGATCCTGGTCGTGCTCGCCGTCGGCGGCCTGGTCGAGATCGTGCCGCTGTTCTTCCAGAAGTCCACCACCGAGGCGATCAAGGGCGTGGAGCCCTACACGCCGCTGCAGCTGGCCGGACGGGACGTGTATGTGCGCGAGGGCTGCTACAACTGCCATTCGCAGATGATCCGGCCGTTTCGCGCCGAGACGCTGCGCTACGGTCACTATTCGGTGGCGGGCGAATCGGTGTACGACCATCCGTTCCAGTGGGGCAGCAAGCGCACCGGACCGGATCTGGCGCGCGTGGGTGGCAAGTACAACGACGAGTGGCATCGCATCCACCTGAATAACCCGCGCGATCTGGTGCCCGAGTCGAACATGCCGGCCTACCCCTGGCTGGAGAAGGGCACGATCGACGGCGCGGCGCTGGCAAGCCATATGCGGGCCCTGCGCAGGGTGGGTGTCCCCTATACCGACGCGCAGATTGCCGCGGCGGCCGGCGAGGTCAAGGGCAAGACCGAGATGGACGCCACCATCGCCTATCTGCAGATGCTGGGCCTTGCGCTCAAGTGAAACAGAGGAATCAACAATGGACATCATCACCCTGCGCTCCATCACCACGGTGGCGGCACTCGTCGTTTTCCTGGGCATCGTCTGGTGGGCCTGGTCGAAAAACCGCAAGAGCGACTTCGAGCAGGCAGCCCGGCTGCCGTTCGAACAAGACTGACGTATTGCACAAGGATCAAGCATGAGCGATTTCACCCACGGTTTCTGGTCGCTGTTTGTCGCCGGAATTACCGTCGTCAGCATCCTGGCCTGTCTGTTGCTGCTGTGGTTCAGCGGCAAGGCCAAGGCGATGACGGCGTACGACAACACCACCGGCCATGTCTGGGACGGCGATCTGCGCGAGATGAACAACCCGCTGCCGCGCTGGTGGGTGTGGCTGTTTATCATCACCGTTGTGTTTTCGCTGGTCTACCTGGCGCTGTATCCGGGGCTGGGTACGTACAAGGGCAGCCTGTCGTGGACGTCGACCGGCCAGCACGCCGCCGAGATGGAGAAGGGTGCGCAGCAGGTGGCTCCTTTGTACGCCCGCTTCGCGGCGATGAAGCCCGAGGACATCGCCCGCGATCCGCAAGCCATGGCCATCGGCGAGCGGTTGTTCATGAACAACTGCTCGCAGTGCCATGGTTCGGACGCGCGCGGCAGCAAGGGCTTTCCGAACCTGACCGACAGCGACTGGTTGTATGGCGGCGCGCCCGACAAGATCATCGAGACGCTGAACAACGGTCGCATCGGCAACATGCCGCCGCTGGGCGCCGCGCTGGGCACGGCAGACGACGTGAAGCATGTCGCGCAGTACGTGCTGAGCCTGTCGGGCAGCCCGCACGATTCGGTGCGCGCCGCGCTGGGCAAGTCCAAGTTCGGTGTCTGCGCCGCCTGCCACGGCAACGACGGCAAGGGCAATCCGGCGCTGGGCGCGCCCAACCTGACCGATGACATCTGGCTGCACGGATATGGCGAGGCCACGATCATTTCCATGATCAACAACGGCAAGGTGAACCAGATGCCGGCGCAGGCCGACAAGCTCAGCGCCGAGCAGATGCGGGTGCTGGCTGCCTACGTGTGGAGTTTCTCCAACCAGACCGCGGTTGCCGGCAAGTAACCGAACGATTGCCTTCCTTGAATTCGTCCAAGTCCGGTCCGCGCAAGATCATCCCGATCGCGCCGTCTGCCGCGGTTGTGGCCGAGCAAGGTGCGATCGCCGCCGACCCGGAGCTGGTGTCGCTGTACGAGTCGCACAAGAAGATCTATCCGCGCAGTGTCACCGGCCTGTTCTCGAACTGGCGCTGGGGCATGGTCTGGTTGACCCAGCTGGTTTTCTACGGCATGCCCTGGCTGGACTGGGGGCAACGCCAGGCGGTCTTGTTCGATGTCGGCGCCAGACGCTTCTACATCTTCAATCTGGTCCTGTATCCGCAGGATTTCATCTACCTCACCGGCTTGCTGGTGATCTCGGCCTTGTCGCTGTTCCTGTTCACCGCGGTGGCAGGACGATTGTGGTGCGGTTATGCCTGTCCACAGACGGTGTACACCGAGATATTCCTGTGGATCGAAAAGAAGTTCGAGGGCGACCGCTCGGCGCGCATGCGCCGCGATGCCGGGTCGCTTTCGGCTGACAAGGTCCTGCGCAAGGGCGGCAAACATCTGGCCTGGCTGGCGGTGGCGTTCTGGACCGGATTCACCTTTGTCGGTTATTTCACGCCGATCACCGAACTTGGGCGCGAGTTGATCGCGCTGCAGATGACGTCCTGGGAAGTCTTCTGGACCGTCTTCTACGGCTTCGCCACCTATGGCAACGCGGGTTTCATGCGCGAGCAGGTTTGCAAGCACATGTGCCCCTACGCGCGTTTCCAGAGCGCGATGTTCGATCGCGATACGCTGATCGTCAGCTACGACGAGGAACGCGGCGAACCGCGTGGCGCGCGTTCGCGCAAAGCCGATCCGGCCCAGCTGAACCTGGGTGCCTGCATCGACTGCACGTTGTGCGTGCAGGTATGTCCGACCGGCATCGACATCCGCAAAGGTCTGCAATACGAATGCATCGGTTGTGGCGCCTGCGCCGACGTCTGCGACACCGTGATGGACAAGATGGGGTACGCGCGCGGCCTGGTCAAGTATTCGACCCAGAACGCGCTCCAGCAGCACTGGAGCCAGCCACAGATCCTGCGCCATGTGCTGCGGCCACGGGTGTTGCTGTATGGCGGCATCCTGCTGGCCATCGTGCTGGCCATGGGAGTGAGCCTGGTGATGCGTTCACCGTTCAGGGTCGACGTGGTGCGAGACCGCGGTGCGCTGGCGCGTATCGTCTCGGGTGGCAAGATCGAGAACGTGTTTCGGCTGCAAGTGATGAATGCGACGGAGGCGGACCAGAACTACCGTCTCGCCGTCAGTGGACTCGACGGCCTGACGCTGGAATCCGACGTGCAGGTCAGCGTCGAGTCGACGCAGTCGCGCTGGATCGCCGTGCGGGTGCAACTGCCCTACGAAGGTGCGAAGCCAGGCTCCCATCCGATCCGGTTCGACATCATCGAAGAGGGCAGCAACCGGCTGGTCAGTGAAAAATCCGTATTCCTGGTTCCACGTTAAGGAGATCGACCCATGGCTTCATCCGACAATCCGGCTCCCTTGCCCTGGTGGAAGTTCGGCCATGTATGGCTGGTCATCGCCGGTCCGGCGATCGTCGTCGTGGCCGGCTTTGTCACCCTGTACCTGGCTGTGCGTTTTCCCGACCCGGTGATCACCGAGGACTATTACCGCAAGGGCCTGGAGATCAACCAGACGCTGGCCCATCCGTCGGCCAGCCTGGCGCCCGCAGTGCAGGGGCGCAACCATGCCCAGACCGGGGTGCCGGTGGCGCCGGCGCCGGATGCGGCGAAGCCCTGAGGCGTCAAGATGGAACTGGGCGGCAACATGTGGGCCAAGCGACTGATGTGGGTGGTGTGGCCGGCGTTCCTGGTCGCCGGTGCGCTGGAGATGCTGGTGTTCGCGATGGTCGATCCCCAGGACCTGCACTGGGCCGGACAACCGCTGGCGATTTCGCGCCAGGGTATCTACACGCTGGCGTTTTTCGTGTTCTGGGCCTTGACGCTGGTGGCCTGCGGGCTGACGGCGTTGCTGGCGATGACGCCGCAGGAGGTCAACCAACCGACTGAGCAAAAACCGCAATGAGCGTCGTGGCGCGCGCTCATGGCGCGAAGGGTTCAACGACTGGTTGTCGCGTCCCGGCGACGTGACCGGCCGCTAGTTGCAGGCCTGCGGATTGACCAGTTGCCTGAGCGCGTCGGCCTTGACGATACGCACATGCCGCTGCTTGACCTCCACGATGCCTTCATCGACAAATTTGGAAAACGTGCGGCTGACGGTCTCGAGCTTCAGGCCCAGGTAACTCCCGATCTCTTCGCGCGTCATGCGCAGCACGAGTTCGGATTGCGAGAACCCGCGTGCGTGCAGGCGCTGCACCAGGTTCAACAGGAAGGCGGCCAGGCGCTCTTCGGCGCGCATGCTGCCCAGCAGCAGCATGACGCCGTGCTCGCGCACGATCTCGCGGCTCATGATCTTGTGCACATGGCGCTGCAGGCCCGGAATCTCGGTCGAGAGCTCCTCGATGCGATCGAACGGCAGCAGGCAGACGTCGGCGTCTTCCAGCGCGATCGCATCGCAGGAATGGCGGTCGTTGACGATGCCGTCCAGGCCGACTACCTCGCCTGCCATCTGGAAGCCGGTGACCTGGTCGCGGCCATCCTCGGAGATGACGCAGGTCTTGAAGAAGCCGGTGCGAATGGCATACAGGTTGGTGAACCGGTCACCGCTGCGGAACAGACTGGCACCGCGTTTGATACGGCGCCGGCCCGCCACCAGGTCGTCGACCCGGTCGAGCTCTCCTTCGGTCAGTCCCAGGGGCATGCACAATTCGCGCAGATTGCAATTGGAGCAGGCAACGCGGATGGTGTTGGAGTTGAGGGGCACGATCGGCGTGACCGAGCCGGCGTCGTGAGCGGAGGAGGGGTTGTGCAACATGTTGGCTCCTGACATGGATCAAGTGTGATCCACCGCCAGTGTAATGGCCTTGATGCATATCAAGACCCCCCCCGTGGGGCTGAGGCATATTGGAGCCGTCTTCGATCCTTACCCTTGATCAGTGCCCCTGTACACCACCCATGCCCACCACTGCAGACACTGAACCCGTTTCGCCCGAATTGCTGCGCAAGTTCGATGTCTCCGGCCCCCGTTACACCTCGTATCCGACCGCCGATCGTTTTGTGGAAGCGTTCACCGCACAGGACTATGCGCGCGCACTGCAGCAGCGACGCAACGGCGCATCCGCGCTGGCGCTGCCCTTGTCGGTGTATGTGCACATACCGTTTTGCGAGTCGCTGTGTTATTACTGCGCCTGCAACAAGGTCATCACGCGCCACCACGACCGGGCGGCGCCTTACCTGCGTTACCTGGAGCGCGAGGTGGAGCTGCATACGGCCTTGCTCGGAACGCAGCAGAAGGTGACGCAATTGCACCTGGGCGGAGGCACGCCCACGTTCCTGTCCGACGACGAGTTGACCGCGCTGATGGAGATGCTGCGACGCAATTTCAGTTTTGTGCCCGGTGGCGAATATGCGATCGAGGTCGATCCCCGGACCGTCGATGCGCATCGGCTTGATGCCTTGGCGCAGATGGGTTTCAACCGGTTGAGTTTTGGCGTGCAGGACTTCGACCCGGTGGTGCAGAAGGCGGTACACCGCGTCCAGCCGGCCAGCGATGTGTTTGCGCTGGTCCAGGCGGCGCGCCAAAAGGGTTTCGACTCGGTCAATGTCGATCTGATCTATGGTCTGCCGCATCAGTCGCCGGAGTCGTTTGACCGGACCCTGGCCCAGGTGGCCCAGCTGCGACCGGACCGTATCGCCTTGTATGCCTACGCCCACTTGCCCGAGCGCTTCAAGCCGCAGCGGCGCATCCAAACCGAGCATCTGCCGGATGCAACGGCCAAGATCAGCATGTTGTCGCGCTCGTTGGCCGCGTTGATCGCAGCGGGATATGTCTATGTCGGCATGGACCATTTCGCGTTGCCCACGGATCCGCTTGCGGTGGCCAAGCGCCAGGGACGGCTGCACCGCAATTTCCAGGGCTACAGCACCCAGCCCGACCATGACCTGATCGCACTGGGCGTGTCGGCGATCGGACGGGTCGGGGCGACCTACAGCCAGAATGCCAAGACCCTGCCTGAATATTGCGATGCGATCGCCCACGGCCAGTTTCCGGTCGTGCGCGGACTGGCGCTGGGACGGGATGACCTGATCCGCAGGTCGGTGATCATGGCGTTGATGTGCCAGGGGCATTGCCTGTTCGAATCCATCGACCTGGCTTATCTGGTCGATTGCCGGTCCTACTTCGCGGCTGAACTCGAGGCCTTGCGGACACTGCAGGAGCAGGGCCTGGTGGAACTGGACGACGCCGGCATCCGGGTCACGCCGACCGGCTGGTTCTTCGTGCGCGCGGTCGCGATGGTGTTCGATCGTTACTTGCAGACCGATCGCACCCGGGCGCAGTTCTCACGCATCATTTAAGCTCTGCGCATGCAAAATTCCCTGGCCCTGACCGGACTGCTCATGGGCCTTGCCGGCGGACCGCATTGCATCGCCATGTGCGGGGCTGCGTGTGCCGGCATCGGCCGCGCCGCGGCGCCGCGCGGCACGCGAGCGATGTGGACCTTCCAATTAGGGCGGCTGATCGGTTATGCGTTGCTCGGCGCCCTGGCGGCGGCCTCGATGCAGGGGCTGGGCTGGCTGACGGTACAGTCCGCCGCGCTGCGGCCGGTCTGGACGATGCTGCATGTGGCAGCCATCGTGCTGGGCCTCTTGCTGTTGTGGCGCGCCGAGCAGCCGGTCTGGCTGGAGCAGGCTGGCAAGGCGATCTGGGTCCGCGCCCGGTCCTGGGTCGGGCGCTCCGGCGGCGGCGCTCCACTGGTGCTGGGCACGGTGTGGTCCTTGTTGCCTTGCGGGCTGCTGTATTCGGCCGTGATGGTGGCGGCCATGAGCGCCCGCCCGGTGGACGGCGCATGGGTGATGGCACTGTTTGCCGTGGGCACCAGTGTCTCGTTGATGGCCGGCCCCTGGTTGTGGCTGCGCATGCGCAGCGTGCGTTCGGGTCAATGGGGTGTGCGGCTGGCCGGATTGGCGCTGGTGCTCAGTTCATCGTGGGCGGTATGGATGGGCCTGGTCCACGATGCCGCGCCGTGGTGTATCTCGGCCTGACGGCGTTGTGCGCCGTCAGGCCGCGCCGTCAAGGCGCCATGCTCCAGTTGATCGACGACAGGAACCACAAGATCAGGGTGGGGATCAATACCGGCAACGCCAGTCCGACAAAGGTCAGGGCGGTGAGGAGAAAGAGCCCCATGTCGTCGATCCAACCGCGCAACAGCTCGACCAGGTCGATGTCCCAGAAATTCTCTTCTTGTCTCATGTCGTACCCCCGCGCCGCACAATGTGGGCAAATCTGTCACCTGGGCGAACTTATACACCCTCAACCAGGATTTGTCGCCGTCGAAGGCCTTTCTAACGTGACATGAGCCTGACGGGGCGCATCCCCCGCGGGTTATACGATATCGATCACGTGCATCACCAATGCGCCTTTGCGCCGATCGGCGAAATAGTGTTCCAGCGTCTCCTTGACGGTACGAAACGCGATCTCGTCCCAGGGAATGTCGGCCTCGGTGAACAGCCGCGCCTCCATGGTCTCGTGTCCGGGGTCGAAATGGTCGGCCAGCAATCGGGCGGTGTAGAACAGGTGAACCTGGCCCACCCGAGCCACGTTGAGCACCGAGAACAACGCCTCCATCTCGAACAACGCTCCCGCTTCCTCGACGGTTTCGCGCGCTGCGCCTTCCGACGTGGTTTCGTTGAGCTCCATGAAGCCCGCCGGAAGCGTCCATTTCCCCTTGCGCGGTTCGATGTTGCGCTTGCACAGCAATACCCGCTCGCCGAGATGGGGCACGGTGCCCACGACGTTCAACGGGTTTTCATAGTGGATGGTGGCGCACCGCGGGCATACCGCACGCTCACGGGTGTCTCCGTCGTCCGGCACACGATGCACCACCGGCGAGCCGCAATTGCGACAGTAGTTGATCTGGCTTTTCAGCACGGTGCAGCGTCGCCGGGATCAGGCGATCGTGACGCGGAGGCCCTGCAGGCCCTCGACGCTGCCGTCCAGCGTATCGCCAGCAACCACTGCCGCCACACCCTCAGGCGTGCCGGTGTAGATCAGGTCGCCGGGTTGCAACTCCCAGGCAGCCGACAGGTGCTCGATGGTCTCGGCGATGTTCCAGATCAGCTTGGCCACGCTGCTGTGCTGGCGCTGCTCGCCGTTGACGTCCAGGTGGATGGTGGCCCGCGCAATGTCGGGCACCTGCGCCGCCGGCGTGATCGGGCCGATCGGCGCCGAATGGTCGAACGCCTTGCCGATGCACCACGGGCGACCCTGTTTCTTCATCTCGCCTTGCAGGTCGCGCCGGGTCATGTCCAGGCCTACTGCATAGCCGAAGATGTGCTTGTGTGCGTCGGCTGCGCCGATGTTCTTGCCACCCATTCCGATGGCAACCACCAGTTCGATCTCGTGGTGCAGGTTGCGGGTCAGGCTGGGGTAGGGCATGGAGGCAGCCTGTCCCGGCGCCGCGACGATCAGTGCGTCGGTCGGCTTGAGGAAGAAAAACGGCGGTTCACGCCCGGTGAAGCCCATTTCCTTGGCGTGTTCCTCGTAGTTGCGGCCCACACAATAGATGCGGTGTACCGGAAACTGGGCGCTTTGGCCGTGTACCGGCACGCAGACCAGCGCGGCTGGCGGAAATACGAAACTCATGCAATCCTCTGGGTGGTTGGGGTTCCGGCGCGCAAGCGCCAGCGGGACTGAAAAAACCCGACCGTGTGGTCTTCCAGCGTGTCCCAGAAGATCTGCAGGATGTGGCGCTCGGCGCTTTCGATGCCCCGGTTGACCTTGAAACCGCTGAAACCCGTGGCCTGGCTGATCACGGTTTTCAGGCCGCGCGCGATGGCTTCCTCGAATGCGGCGTTTTGTCCGGGCGAGATGCGGATGTCGGCAAGTTCAGGAATCATGGGGTTGGCTCCTCGGCAAGGGTTTGCATGCGAAGCTGTTCACTCCGGCCGTCGGGACGGGTGGCGAAACGTCGCGGTTCCTTGCCGTGCACCGGAGCCTCGTCGGGCCACGGCCAGCCGCCGAAGCGGGTGCGCTGATAGTCGGCAAAGGCCTGCTGGATCTCGGCCTGGGTGTTCATCACGAACGGTCCGTATTGTGCAACCGGTTCGGCGATCGGTTTGCCCTGCAGCACCAGCAGTTGCGCAGGGCGCGCACCGTTGACCAGTTCGACGTCGCGGTCGCAGCGCAGCTGGACTCCGGCGTGCCGGTCCAGGTGCTGGCCCGCGACCGACAGGCCCGAGCCCTCGAAGAAGTAAAGGCAGCGCTGCGTGCCTGCTCCCGCAGCGGCCGGCAACGTCCAGTGAGCGCCAGGCGCCATCGTGACGGTCCAGATCGCGATATCGGACTGCGGTTGCGAGGCCCAGGAGTCGGGCGGCGCAGCGGGTGGCGCCTGGCCATGCGACCCGCGCAACTGACCGGCGATGCAGGTCACCGTGGTCGTGGCTCCCGTGGCGTCGGTGAACACATGGCGTGGCACTTGCTCCGACCAGAACATCTTGAAATGGGGTTGCGCCATCTTGTGGCTGGCGGGCAGGTTGAGCCAGATCTGGAACAACTCGAGCCGGTTCGTGCCGTGGCGCTGCAGCAGCGGGAACATCTCCGCATGCACGATGCCACGCCCGGCCGTCAGCCATTGCACGTCGCCGCCGCCGAAGCGCGCCGATGCGCCCAGTGAATCGGAGTGATCGATCAGGCCTTCGCGCACGATGGTCACGGTCTCGAAGCCACGGTGCGGATGGGCCGGGAAACCGGGAACCGCCTGGCCGTGGTACATGCGCCAGCCATCCTTGCCAGCGAAGTCCTGACCGATATCGCGGCCCTCCAGCGACGCATCCGGGCCGAGCGCAGCATTGCCAGGCGGGTACCGGTCATCATGGTGGACGCAAAACAGGAACGGGTCGATCGTGCTCCAGCGAAATCCGAGCGGCTCGGTGCTGATGATGGTTGAGTTGGGGCTGGTGGACATGGATCAGGGAGTGGTCGGAAACAGCAGCAGCAGTCTACGACCAATTGTCGCCCTGGCCCTGGCCAGCTGCGAAAACCCCGTGGCTGGCAGCAGGATCGCCCTGCATACCCGCGGCTTTGCCGGACAAGCGGGGTCCAGCCACTGAACCGGTTTGCCGACATCCGGAGCATCTTCGGTATGCTAGGGCGTTGGCCACGCCGATCTCAGCGCCGATCGCATGCGCGGTCCGCGTCTTTCCCGAACTGGCTCGGCACACCCTTTCATGCAAACTCGCTTCTTTCGTGCCGCCGTCATACTCGGGCTGCTTTCCGCCATCGGACCGTTTGCCACCGACATGTACCTGCCGGCCCTGCCGGATATCGGCAGGAGCCTGGGCGCGTCGGTTGGCCAGGTGCAGTTCACGTTGATGGCATTTTTCATCGCCATGGGCGCGGGCCAGATCGTATACGGGCCGGTCTCTGACATGGTGGGACGTCGGGCGCCGCTGTTTTTCGGATTGGCGCTGTTTGCCGTGGGCAGCGTGGGTTGCGCGTTGGCCAAAGACATCGGCACGCTGGTTCTGTTTCGCTTCGTGCAGGGGCTCGGCGCCTGTGCCGGGGTCGTGGTGCCGCGCGCGATCGTGCGCGATCTGCATACCGGTCACGATGCGGCGCGGCTGATGGCGCTGCTGATGCTGGTGTTCAGCGTCTCGCCGATCCTGGCACCGCTGCTCGGTAGCGTGCTCACAGAATGGGCGGGGTGGCGCAGCGTGTTCTGGACCATCACCGGTTTTGCGCTGCTCGGTCTGGTGCTGGTGGCCACGGCGCTGCAGGAAACCCGGCCAGCGGCGCGGCGCATCGACAGCAGCGTGCGCTCGGCGCTGGCCGGATATGGCCTTTTGCTGCGCGACCGACACTTCATCGGCCTGGTGCTGATCGGCGCGTTTGGCGTGTCGAGTTTCTTTATCTACCTGGCCAACTCGCCGTTCGTGCTGATCGATCTGTACGGCCTCACACCACGCCAGTACGGCCTGGCGTTTGCGGCCAATGCGATATCGTTCATCGGGTGTTCGCAACTGACCGGTCGCTTCGGCAGGCGCTTTGGCCTGGAGTTGCTGGTCCGGCGTGCCGTGGTCGGATACGCGGGCGCGATGGTGCTGGCGTTGCTGCTCAATCTGGCGGGTGTGGACCATCTGGCGATGCTGCTGGCACCGTTGTTCGTCGGTTACGGTTTCCTGGGCCTGGTGATGCCGACCACCGCGGTGCTGGCGCTGGACCGCCACGGCGCCATCGCCGGCACCGCGTCGGCCCTGATGGGAACGCTGCAGTTCCTGCTCGGCGCGGCGATGATGGGCCTGGTCGGGATGTTTGTCGACGGGAGTTCGCGTCCGATGGCGGCCGGTATCGGCTTTTGCGCGATGATCGTGGCCACGATCACCTGGTTCACGCTGGGTATCGGCACCGGTGTCCGGGGCGCCAACCGAGATCATCGATTGAATGGACCTGACAAGGGGAGGTGACGATGGCGGCGACGGAGATTGACATCCGGCTTGACGACCTGAGCGATCCGCGTATCGCGGCATTCCTGGAGCAGCATATCCGTGACATGCGCGCCGTCTCGCCGCCAGAGAGCAAACATGCGCTCGACCTCGAAGGGCTGCGCCGGCCGGACATCCGGTTCTGGAGCGCCTGGCAGGGTGGTGAACTGGTCGGCTGCGCGGCGCTGCGCCGGCTCGATGCGCAGCAC
>CAZADK010000012.1:15089-19809 GCA_964483855.1 uncultured Rhodoferax sp. | reverse complement strand
CGCCGACCGCCACCGTCGGCAGCCGGGGCACGGGCCTCGATATCGTCAGCGAGCCCGATGGCTGCGCCGCGCCCGGTGGCGCTGCCGGCTGCACGCTGATCGCGACCTGGGAAGGCGAGGGCGTGTTGAACCCGGGCAGTGCCAACGAGTTCACCGTTCCGACCGGCGTGTTTGCGGTCCAGGACAATCCGTCATCTGCGCCTCGGGCGCTGCCAACGCCGCCACCGATCATGATCAACATCCCCACGCCGCGCCCCGATACCGTGCCCGCGAACGCCGAGCAGCTTTTCAGCGCCCAGGAAATCGATGCGGGCGACGTGGGCCTGTTCGTGTTCTCGCGTGATGGCCACCTGTCGCTGACCAGCGGTGACCAGACGATCGACATCGCGCGCGGCGAGACAGGTTTCCTCAATGGCGACGGCACGCAATTGGTGCGGGCCCTGGTCACGCCGAACTTCCTGGAGTTCGACTTCATTCCGCGGCCGGACAGGCTCAATCCCAACGCCGCGCGGCTGCTCGACCTGGCCGGTGCGTTCCGCGTCCGGGCACAGGTCTGCCGCTAGCACTCGACCACACGAATATGACCAAATTGAACACCGTCGCATGGATGCTGGCACTTGCCGCGGCTGCGCAGTCCAGCTACGCTCAGAACACCGTGCCCCAACCCGCCGCGGCCAGTTTCACCGTCAGCGGTTATGCGGTCGAAGGCGACAATCCACTGGGTGATGCCCAAACGCAGACCGCGCTGGCGCCGTTCGTCGGCAAACATGAAGGCATCGAGCGGCTGCAGCAGGCAGCAACCGCGCTGGAGGAGTTGTTGCGCAAAAGCGGCTACGGCTTTTACCGTGTTGTGTTGCCGCCTCAAGACATCGGTGGAGTGATCCGGCTGCAAATGTTCAAGTTCACCGTGGGCACGGTGGACATCAAGGGCAACCAGTTCTTTTCCAACGACAACATCCTGCGCAGCCTGCCGCAACTGGCCAGCGGATCGTCACCCAATACCAACGATCTGGCCCGCGACCTGGCACTGGCCAACGAGAACCCGAGCAAACGAGCGAACGTGACCTTCAAGCAAGGGCAGGTGGCCGACACCGTGGACGCAAACGTCGAGGTGCAGGACTCGAGCACCGTCAGCGGCTTTGTGTTGCTCAACAATACCGGTACCACCGAGACCGGCAATGGCCGGCTCACACTGGGCGCCTCGCACGCCAACCTGTTCGACAAGGATCACCAGGCCACCTTCACCTACACCACGTCGCCGACCGAACCGGGCCGGGTGCACCAGTGGGGCGGTTATTACCGCGCGCCGCTGTACGACCTGGGTGCGATGGTGACGGGTTACTACACCACCTCCAGCGTGTCCTCGGGCGTGGTCGCCAACACGATCAACGTCACCGGCCGCGGCGATTTTGCCGGTATCGCGGTCAGTCATTACTTCGCGCCACGAGGCGACTACCGCTCCTACCTGACGCTGGGCCTGGACGACAAACATTTCCGCAATGACAAGATCACCACGCTGGCTGGCGCGGCGCTGTTCCCGAATTACCGGACCCGTCCCTTGACGCTGTCGTATACCGGGCGCCTGCAAAAGCAGTGGGGGCAGTGGGGTTACAACCTGGAATACGCGCACAACCTGGCCAATGGCGGCGGTAACGACAATACGTCCTACGCTGCGAACCGCGCCGGTGCTTCGACCAACTGGAACGCGTTGCGGTACGGATTCGACGTCGCGTTGCCGATGGCCACGCAATGGTTGTTCATGGGCCGCGTGCGCGGGCAAAACAGCGGCGACTCCCTGGTTCCGGGCGAGCAGTTCGGTATCGGTGGCGCGCAGTCGGTACGCGGACTGCCCGAGCGGGTCTTGTCCGGCGACTCCGGCTACTGGGGCAACCTGGAGGTCTGGACACCTGCGCTGGCGGAGAACCTGCGCATGCTGATGTTCTACGACTTCGGCGAGATCCGCCGCCACAACGACGCAAACCTGCCGTCGGCCTCGGTCAGCTCGTTCGGCCTGGGTGTGCGCTGGAGCATGGGCCGACAGCTGTCGGCAAGTCTGGACCTCGGCCATGTGCTCAGCGGGCGCGGCAAGTTGCCAGCGGGCACCGCGCGCGACCGGGCCCACCTGAACGTCAGTTACCAGTTCTGAACCAGCTGCCCTGTCGCGCGCCGGTTCCGTGCCCTGCGGGACGACGCGGACCGCACGGGCCTTAGCTGCCAAGGTTCACGGTGTCGGGAGCGGGCAGCGCAAGCCCGGCGCCGAGAACCACCTGTACACATTCCTTGAGATGCTGTTCGCCCAGGTAACGCACTGCCGAATAACCCACCAGCGCCGCGATGGCCTGGCCGGCCAACGGCACGTATTTGGCAGCCTGCTTGGCAGTCAGGCGCACACCCACCACCTTCGCTGCGCGCAGGATCAGCTCGCGGGTGATGGTCTTGCCCACCAGCAGGGAGCCCACCCCGTTGATCGCCTTTTGCAGGTGTTCGCGTTTGCGCGGCCCCAGGTGTTGTATCTGCTCGGGCGTGAGTCCGAAGCGGGCGTTGATCTGCGGGATGAGTCGGGACAACAACGCGGCATCGACCGCCCAGTCCAGGCCGGGCAGCGGAACGGTGCTGGCGGCCGCGGAGACGAGGGAGCGGCGGTGCAGCAACTGGCGGCATTCGAGCACCACCGCGGTCAGGGCCGGGTTGCCATGGGCGAGTTGGAGTGCTGAGGGCATGGAACGAAGATGGGATAACGCGCAATATACGGCAGTGGGCCTCCGACAGAGCCCCCATGGATTGTGGGCTCTATGCGACACACAGGCGCAATGTGGCGTGGCGGACCGCCGCAAACGGCCTGTTGCCCGATCTTTGTCACTAAACTGATTGCAACGCCAATTACCGTTTGGTAACAACGCGGCTTCGAGCGGTGCAGAGCCCGTTTTCTCTCGGGGTTGGCTCGCATTGCAAACTGGGGTCTTGCCAATTGATTGACGCACTATTCTCCTGGGCCGAACGATCGAGCGTGTTACGGCGTGCTCGGCTACAGGGCAGTGGTGCCACGATGCAAGACCTGCTGTGGTGGTTCGCCGTGTTCATGTTCATGGTGACCTTGCAGATGCCTGCGCTTGCACAGGGTCAGGTGGCAGCGGGGCAGTCGATCTACCAGTCCCTCAATGGCCATCTATTGCCGACCGGGCCGTCCGGGGCGACAGGTGTCAACAAGACCTGCACCTCGTGCCACTTCGGTGTTCCGCCGAGCCAAGACCAGACGGGCAAAGAGGGCCTCGGTTCGGCGCACATCACGGCTTCGAACAACATGCAGGTCATTCTCAACGCGTTCGCTGCTGGCGGCGCGATGACCAATTACATCGGCAGTGGCGCGCTCGACGCAACCAACGCGTTGGTGCGCGACCGTGCGTTCAAGTTGTCGTTGTACATCGGCCAATACCAGGCGCCTGTGTTCAGGACCGTCAATGGCGGTACCTGCACCAACCCCTCCCTGGCCATGGCCGCACGGTCCGGCGCGGCTTCGGTGCAGAACATCTACCCCTGCCTTGTCGACAATGGCGGCGGCGGTGCTGCGCAGGACACCAATGGTCTTGTCATCAGCAATCAGGTCAATGCGCAAACCGTGTCGGCCGCGCAGGTCGCCGGTACGGCCACCGTGGCCTACAACCTGAGTTACACCTCGCCGATCAACCACACGGGAGCAGCGTCGTTCACGGTGTCGGTTGCCAATCCGGCCGCGCCCACCGGTGTCAGCAAGAGTGTGGCTGTCACCGTGTATGGCGTCACCAGCGGCACCAGTGCGACCGGCGTCGTGGGCGGGATCTACAACGCAGGCACCCCGCTGTATACGATCACCTCCAACGATCCGTCGGCCACGTTCAGCGCCGCGCTGGTCGCCCCGACCGCCGCGCTGTCTACCTTGGGATTGAGTGTCGATGCCAGCGGTCGGGTGATCGGCACCCTGTCGGGAACGCCCGGCACCTACACCCTGCGGGTACAGGCCAACATCAGCGCGGCCACCGTGGGGGCCGCCAATGCCGGAGCGGTCACCAAGGACGTCACGCTGGTCGTCGGTGGCATCACGAGCGCCGCCGTCGTGAACACGAATCAGGACCAGGCGATGACGTTGTACGAGGTCACGTCGAATCTGGCGATCAACCCGAACAGCTACACCATCGGCAGCGTGCCGCCGGGTCTGTCGTTCAACACCAGCAACGGCCGGTTGACCGGCACACCGACGTTCCAGGGCACGACCAACACGTCGATAGGCGCCGCGACCGCGGCCGGCCCGATCAGCCAAAGCTTGCAGATCAACGTCGCCACGGCAGGCCCGCCGGCGCTTACCAGCAACCTGCCTGCATCGCCCACGATGGCGGGCACCGTGAACAGTTCGGTCAATGGCGCGTCCTACGCCTTGTCGGCCAACCGTCCGCCGCTGGGCAATTTCGTGCTGGTTGGCCTCAACCCCTTGCCCACCGGCTTGTTGCTGAACCCGACCACTGGCGCCATCACGGGTACGCCGACGGTCAGCGGCGATTTCCCGGTCAGTTTCCGCACCAGCAATGCGGGCGGCAACAGCAACCAGCTGGATGTGACGCTGCGCGTCAATCCGATCGCGGTGCCGGTCATCAGCAGCCCGAACACGGTGTCGGCGAACGCCAACCAGCTGTTTGGCGGCTACCAGATCGTGGCCAGCAATCCGGTCGTCCTGGGTTATTCCGTGGTC
>CAZADK010000012.1:0-15079 GCA_964483855.1 uncultured Rhodoferax sp. | reverse complement strand
AACACCAGCGGTGCTTTTTCCACCAACCTGCGCGCCAGCAATGCGGCCGGCAACAGTGCACCATTCACGGTCAACTTCACCATCGTGCCGACCACCGTGCCGGTCGTCACCGTGCCCTTGCTGGCTGCGCCGTCGGTCACGGGCACTGTGGGTTCGTCGATCACGCCGATCCAGATCTCGGCCACCAATCCGGCCATCCTGTCCTACGGTGCGGCCGGCCTGCCGGCTGGCCTGTCGGTCAGCCCGTCGGGCCAGATCAGCGGCACGCCGAGCCTGAGCGGCGATTTCGTTGTCACGGCCAATGCAACAAATGCATCGGGTACCGGTTCGGCCGCGCCGGTGACGATACGCATCAGCCCCAGCACGGTTCCGACGATCAACAGCGCCGCCAGCGTGACGCGCAATGTCAATACGGCGTCTGGTCTGGTGTACCAGATCACCGCCACGAATCCGCTGCTCACCGGGTTTGCCGTCGTGCCGCCGTCGGTGTTGCCCCCTGGCCTGTCGCTGAACGCGTCAAACGGCGAGATTACCGGCTCACCGAGCGCCAGTGGTTCTTTCTCGACCATGCTCAGCGCCAGCAATTCGGCGGGCACCAGCGCGGCGTTCACGCTGAACTTCACGGTCAACCCGGTGGCGGTGCCAGTCGTCAGCGCGCCGCTGGCGGCCTCGCCGTTGGTGACCGGCACCGTCGGTTTGGCAATCACACCGATCCAGATCGGTGCGACGAATCCCACCATCTCCGGGTACGGCGCGCCCGGCCTGCCCGGTGGTCTGTCGGTCAATGGCTCCGGCCAGATCGTCGGCACGCCCAACCAGTCCGGCGATTTTCCCGTCACCGTCAGCGCGACCAACATCGTGGGCACCGGCACCAGTGCCGCGCCTGTCACGATTCGCATCAATCCCAATTCTGCGCCTGTCATCGGCAGCGCGGCCACCGCCAGTGCGACTGTCGGCGCGCCGTTTGCCGGTTACCAGATCGTAGCCAGCAACCTGCCGATCAGCACCTATGCGGTGGTTGCGCCCAGCCAACTGCCTGCCGGCCTGAGCCTGAACACGTTGGGCGCGATCTCCGGAATCCCGAGCGCCAGCGGCACCGTGCAGACGCAAATCAGCGCGACCAACGCGTCCGGCACCAGCGCGCCGTTCACGCTGACATTCACGATCAATCCGAGCACGGTGCCCACCATCACCAGCCCGACCTTTGCCAGCATGGCAGCCGGGGTGGCGATTGCGCCGATCCAGATCGTGGCCACCAATCAGCCAGTGCTTGAATACCTGGCGACCAGCTTGCCACCGGGGCTGGCTGTCGATGCGGTCAATGGCACGATTTCGGGCACTCCAACCACGCCGGGCAGTTATTTCGCGGTTCTGGGGGCACGCAACGTCGTTGGCACCGGCAACCTGATCGTGCCGTTCAACGTCGGTGTGCCCACGCCGGGCAGTTGCCAGATGTCGGTGCCGCTGAACACCCCCACGGCGCTCGACCTGGCTGGTTGTCTGTTCGCCGGGTTCGCACCGACCGGCGTTTCCATCATCGCGACGCCGGCCCACGGAACGGCGGTGGCCAGTGGCACCCGCGTGACCTACACGCCGGTGAACAATTATTTCGGCGCCGATTCCTTCACCTACGTCGGCACCGGCGCTGGTGGAACGTCGCCCCAGGGCACCGTCACCGTCACCGTCACCGGCCGGCCAGACCCGATGCAGGATCCGGTCGTGACGCGCGTGTTGTCGGCCCAGACGGAGACTGCCCAGCGGTTCGCCGGTGCGCAGATTGCCAACTTCCAGCGTCGCATGGAGTCGCTGCACCGCCCGCCCGGTGGGTCAGGGCAGGCCGGGTTATCGCTGCAGCCGCAAGCGGCGGCAGGTGTTGGCGGCTTTGCTGCCGCCGCAACCAGCTTGGCGGCGCCCGGCGCAGCCGTGACCGCGGCGGCGCTGCCGGGTTCGGCAGCCGGCCTGTATGGCACCGCGGTCGGTCCGCGGACGCCCGGCGGCATCACCAGCCTGGCCGCGAGCCATGCACCCACCGTCGCCAGCGAATCCGAGGTGATCAACGCCTTGAGCGCCGGGCTCGGCATCCAGTCGATGCCGCTGGCCCAGGGTGTGATCTCGCTGGTGCGCAACCGCTCGGTCAACCTGGCGGGGGTCGCCCCGGGCCTGGGCCTCAACGCCAAGCTGCCGACCGACGCGAGCAGCACCCGTTACTGGATCGAGGGTGTCGCCACCTTCGGTACCCGCGACGCAAGTGGTGCCATCAGCGGCTCGGAGTTCAGTTCCGACGGCATCACGGTCGGCATGGACCGGCGTTACAGCGACGAGCTGGCGCTGGGCATGGGTCTGGGTTATGCACGCGACAAGACCCTGATCGGCACCGACGGGTCCGTGAACCGGTCCAAGGGTTATGCATTGGCGGTTTACGGCAGTTACCAGCCGATGCCCAACACTTATGTCGATACCCTGCTGGGCCTTGCGTCGCTGGACTTTGACACCCGGCGCTTCGTGGCGCCGATGAACGACTTTGCGCTGGGCCGGCGCAGTGGCACGCAGTGGTTCGGCTCCGTCACTGGCGGTTACGAATTGCGCGACAAGAACACGCTGCTGTCGCCCTATGGCCGCATAGACTTTTCCGTGGACCGGCTGGGGACCAGCACCGAAACCGGCGCCGGCGCGTTCGCGCTGACCTATTTCGACCAGACCAACACATCGGTTCAAGGTGCCCTGGGGCTGCGCGCCGAATCCATCCACGCGACCCGGTTCGGTTATGTCGTGCCGCGGTTGCGAGCGGAATATCGCCATGAATTCAAGCGCTCCGGCCAGGCCTCCATTGCTTATGCCGACCAGATCGGCGGGGCGCGTTTCGCGCAGGCGCCCGCGGGCGGGCCGCGCGACTCGATCGCATGGGGGCTGGGCAGCGATTTCCTGCTGCGTGACGGCCTCACCCTGTCGGTCGAGTACCAGCTCAGTCATTCGTTCTCCAATGCATCGACCCATGCATTGCGGCTGCGCCTGAGCAAGGACTTCGATGTGCGTGGCCTGCCGCGACTGCTGTCGGAGGATCCGGAGTCGGCACACGACGAGCCGATCAACGTGCAGCTCGAGGCTGGGGCGGTCCATGACGACAACGTCACCCGCGCCAAGGCGGGCCCCGATCGCCGCGGCGACCATTCGTATGCGCTCAACGTCAGCAAGACCCTGGTGCAGCCGCTGTCGGCAAATGCCCGCTTGTTGATGATCGGCACGCTGGGTGGCGAGAAATTCCGCCGCTTCAACGGCCTGAGCCGCCTGGCGGCGACAGCCGAGACCGAATACCAGTACCGTGGCTCGTCAGACTTCGACGCGCCGACCTACGGCGCGTTTGCACGCATCACCGCCGAGGGTTTCGAGTCTGACTTGCGCGATGGTTACCGGCTCAGCGCGGGCCTGTCCTGGCGCCAGTCGCTGACAGACCGGATCAACCTGTTTGCAGCTGTCTCGCACAACCAGCGCAACGCCAACAGCCGGGTCTTCAGCACCCAGGACAACTCCATCCGTGGCAATGTCGACTACGCGCTGAGCGACACCGAGATCCTGTATCTGGGCGGCGAGTACCGCAAGGGCGACATCGTCTCGACTGGCCGGCCCTCACTCGAGAACGCGACGGTCGCCGACGTATTCGCCCAGGACGACGCTTATCCAGGCGGCCAGCTGTTCAGCTACCGGTTCCGCGGCAGCACGGTCTTGTTGACCATGGGCTACAACCTGGCCCTGGGTCCGCGCGACTCGATCGACTTCTCCTGGCGGCATATCCGTTCCACTCCGGGCCTGCGCCCGGGCTTCGTGACGTCGCCCCGGAGTTACATCGCCAACCAGTTGTCGGCGGTCTACCTGATGCGTTTTTAGGATGGTGACGATGGTACGAACACGACAATGGTTACGGCTGACCGGGCTGCTTGCGAGTGTGTGCCTGCTGGTGGCATGTGGCGGTGGCGGTGGGGGTACCAGCACCTCGGGCGATGTGCAACCGGCTGAGCGGGGTGCTGCCCAGGCCACCGGACTCGATCGTTTCCTGCTGTACCCGAACCCGATCGTGCGTACGGACGGGCAATTCGAAGTCGGCATCAAGGCGTATGCCGACGCGTATTACGAGGCGATCGATCCGACCAACGCCAAGGACACGCTGGAGAAATGGAAGGCCGCCAACAACATCGGCGTGACCACGGGCGGCCACAAGGAATACTCGGTTGTCATAGGCGACCAGCGCGACCTCGGATACGGCCGGCGCATGACGGCGCACCAGAATCCGGACGGCACCATGGCGTTCATGGTGGAGAACTACCTGGTTGGCGCGTACGGCGGTTATACACCGCTGAACCTGGAGGCGGCCATCCAGCGTGTGCCGCAGTGGCACCTGGGCACGAATGCGATCGAGTTCAGCCCGGGGCCGCAGGCCGGCACCGCCGGCCGTCCGGCCGATGCGCGTTTCGTCAAGTTTTACACCTTCGATCCGGTCACCGGCGCGCGGCTGACCACGCTGAGCCTGGACGGTCGCCCGGCCAAGGCCATGCCCACGGTCTGCACTTCATGCCATGGCGGGCGGGGAGACCCCTTGACGCCGCCAGACGCGGCCACTGGCAAGCCGCTGTTTGCGCTGGTGGTGAGCAGTTATTCGCAGCACCGCGGCGATGTGGCGGCGCAGTTGCATCCGTTCGAGCCGGCAGCGTTCGATTTTTCCACCATCGCCGGCTTCAGTCGCTCGGCGCAGGAGGCGAACATCAAGATCATCAACAAGATGGTGTTGTGCTCGATGTCCCTGCCCGCGGGTACGAACAAGGCCCTGGCACCAGCCGAGGACCAATGCCGGCGCGTAGCCACCCCGCATGAGTACCAGGGCACGGCGGCAACGCACCTCAAGGACATGTATGGCGGTGCAGGCTTGCCCAATGTGGCGACCCTTCCGACAGACAACTACGTCGAGTCGTCCTGGGTCGCGGCCGGCCAGTCGGCGCTGTACCTGAACGTGCAGGCCAACGCGTGCCGGGTCTGCCACTTGTTGCGCGGCACCGGCAACCAGTCCGATATCGACTTCGAAACCTTCCCCAAGTTCGACAGCTACAAGGACCGCATCAAGGTTCACATGGCCGACCGCGGCAACATGCCGCTGGCCAAACTCATCTACGATAAATTCTGGAGTACGCCGAGCATGTTCCAGACCATGGGCAGCTACCTGACCAGCGATCTGTCTGGGACGGGTTTCGCCGCTGGATTTGCGGACGGAGCCAGCATGCCGGGCCGCCCGATCGCCGATCCGGGGCCGCATCGCGTGGTGCGCCAGGGGGTCACGAATCTGTCGGCGGCGATGAGCCTGTACGCGACCGGGTTCCAATGGACGCTCCTCGGCGGGCCTGCAGGCGGCGCCAGTCTGGCGAACGCGACCACCGGCAACGCCACCTTCACCGCCACCCAGGATGGCACCTATGGGGTGCAACTGGTCGCCAGCAATACCAGCGGGGCCAGCAGCGCCCCGGTTGCGCTGACCGTCGTTGTCGACAACACATTGCCGTACCTGCCCAGCGCCCTTCGATTCGCCGATGTGAAGACGGTGCTGCAGAAAACCGCACCCGGTACCGGCTTGTGCAGCAGTTGCCACCAGAGCGGCGGCGACGGCAATGTGATACCGCCGGTCTGGTATACCGACTACGACCGCTCCGGCACCGGCAATGGCGCCATCAACGATCTGTGGTTCTATACGGAACTGCGCGGTCGCATCAACTTCACCGACATCGTTGCCAGTCCGCTGTTGCGCAAACCCTCGAACAACCACCACAACGGTGGGCTGCGACTGGGTTTCGACAACCGGCTGGTGCCGGGCGCTGCCGGGCGCGCGGACTACGACCTGGTGCAGAACTGGATCCTGAACGGGGCGCCGTACCAGTAACGCGATCGACCTCGCTTCCTGGCAGCTTCTCCTGTAGCCGCTGCACCGCGATGCGCAGGCAGCTGCGCAAACCCGAGCGACGATGGGAGGGGCCGGTATCAATACGTCCGGCGCGGCCCGGTGTAGGTGGAGCCGGAGAACACAAACGGTGTCTTGCGTCCGACCAGCGTCTCGATCAGCGACAGTTCCTGGTCGGTGTGGTTGATGAACGGCGCATTGCGGATGTTGTTTCCGGCACTACCGTCAGCCACGATGTACAGCGGACGGTCGTGGCGGGTGGCAGCCACCGTCTCGCGGCTTTGCGGATCGGCGTTCGCCTCGATGTCGGTGACCCCGTAGCAGGTGCAGAAATAGGTGCGCTCGGGATCGGCCTCGATGTAGAAACCGGTGCCCCGGATGCCGATGGTGGCCGTTGACGAGGTGACACGCATGTTGGAGTTGCGCGATACCGACAACAACTTGCCAGACAACATGCGCAAGCCGCCAATGATGGCCGATGTGATCGCATTGTCCGGCGGCTCGATGACGAGCCGGCTGTCGCTGCGCAGGATCATCGAATGGGTGTTCACGACGAACACGATCTCGCTCTTGGCACCGGTTTGCACGGTATCACCGGGCTTGATGCGTGATTGCAGCGTGGCAGGCTCGTCGTTGACAGTCACATTGCCCGACACGCCGTAAACGGACTGGCCTTCAGGCAATTTGCTCGGCCTGCTGCCAAAGAGGCCGAACGTGGCAGCCTGGGCCGGCGTCAGCGCTGCGCCCAGCAAGCCGGCAGCCAGCGCCTGTACCAGAATCTGGCGGCGGGGATCGTCGATTTCGTCCTTCATGCGCGCTCCTGAGGCGTTGGCAGCGGTGTCGCCTGGGCGGGCGATGTCCTGCGGGCGGGACCGTTTGAATGCTAACACGCGACCATGCCTGTGCCGGTAGCAACAAAGTCACGAACCGGGCCGTCAGCCATGGCCGACACGGTATCATCTGCGACACCCGCTGCCAGTTCGCCGGCCCAGGCCCATTGCCGAACGGCTTTACTCCATTCCCACCGTGGTTCAGCAACCGTAGTCGTCCGTGCGTCTCCATTCGATCAAGTTATCGGGTTTCAAGTCCTTTGCAGAACCCACCCATTTCCAGTTGCCGGGGCAACTGGTGGGGGTGGTCGGTCCCAACGGTTGCGGCAAGTCCAACATCATGGATGCGGTGCGCTGGGTTTTGGGCGAGAGCCGGGCCAGCGAATTGCGCGGCGAATCGATGCAGGACGTGATCTTCAACGGCACGACCACCCGCAAGCCAGCCAGCCGCGCCAGTGTCGAACTGGTGTTCGAGAATGCCGACCACCGGGCCGGCGGGCAATGGGGCCAGTTCGCCGAGATCGCGGTCAAGCGCGTACTGACACGTGATGGCACCAGCAGCTACTACATCAACAATCAGCCGGTTCGCCGGCGCGATGTGCAGGACGTATTTCTGGGAACCGGGCTGGGGCCGCGCGCCTACGCCATCATCGGCCAGGGCACGATCAGCCGCATCATCGAGTCCAAGCCGGAAGAACTGCGGCTGTTCCTGGAAGAGGCGGCCGGCGTCTCCAAATACAAGGAGCGGCGGCGCGAAACCGAGCACCGCCTGCATGACACACGCGAGAACCTGACCCGGGTCGAGGACATCTTGCGCGAATTGGGCAGCAACCTCGACAAGCTGGAAAAGCAGGCCGAGGTGGCACAGAAGTTCAACGCGCTGCAATCCGAAGTGGCACTCAAGCAGCACCAATTGTGGCTGCTCAAGTTGACCGAGGCCCAGAGCGACCAGGAGCGTACCCACCGCGACGTGCAGACCGCCGTCAATGGCATGGAGAGCCGGGTGGCGGACCTGCGCCAGGTCGAAGCCAGCCTGGAGACGGTGCGCCAGGCGCATTACGCGGCCGGCGACCAGGTCAACCAGGCGCAGGGCCGGCTGTACGAGGCCAGCGCCGAGGTCGGGCGGCTGGAGGCCGAAATCCGGTTTGTGGTCGAAGGTCGGCAACGGACCGAGCAGCGGCTGTCCACACTCAAGGAGCAGGCGACCCAATGGGCGCAACGCAGGACCGATGCCGAATCGGAGTCGCGTGCTCTGGAGCAAGACGCAGAGCGGGCCCAGGAAGAAAGTGTGGTGCTGGCGGCCCGGGTCGATGACCAGGCGCAGCAACAACCCCAGTTGCAGGAGGCTCTGCGCACGGCGCAGACCGATGCGGGCGCGCAACGCGCCCTGGTCGGGCAGGTGCAGCAGCAGATCCAGGTGCTGGCCGCCGAGCAGCGCAGCGTGCAGGAACAAACGCGCCAGCAGGAGACCCGACGCGAGCGGCTCGATGCCGACCGGCGCGGGTTGCAGGCGCCAGACGAACAGCAGCTGGCCGAACTCGAATCGCAATGGGAACAGTCCAATGAGGCCGTCGCGATCGCCGACGCTCGGCTGCAGGAGTTGCAGGAGTCGCTGCCGACGCTGGAGCAGGCACGGCGCGACCACCAGCAGGCGGTCAACACGGAGTCGTCGCGCCAGGCCGGGTTGTCGGCGCGCATGGAGGCGCTCAAGGCACTGCAGGAAAAGGTCCGCACCAGCGGCAAGCTGCAACCCTGGTTGCAAAAACACGGCCTGGAGTCGCTGGCCGGGCTGTGGAGCCGCATGCATGTACAACAGGGCTGGGAAAACGCGCTCGAGTCGGCGCTGCGGGAACGCATGGGCGCGCTGGAGGTGTCACGGCTCGAGATGGTGCGTGCGTTCGCCGCCGACCCGCCGCCGGCAAAGCTGGTGTTCTACCACCTGCCCGATGCGGCCGCGCCCGGGCCCGAAGGCGCTCTGCCGCTCCTGGCCAACCTGCTGCAACTCGGCGACGCCGGGCTGGCCGCTGTGTTGCGAGGCTGGTTGCAGGGCTGCTATACCGCGACCAGCCTGGAGGACGCCATCGCCGCGCGCAGTCGGCTGCGGCCGGGCGAGTCGATCTACGTGCAGGCCGGGCATGCGGTTGGCGCCCACAGCGTCACTTTCCATGCGCCCGACTCGGAGCAGGCCGGCATGCTGGCCCGGGCCCAGGAGATCGAGAACCTCGAAAAGCAGCTACGCGCCCAGGTGTTGATCTGCGAGCAAAGCCGGCACGACCTCGCCCGCGCCGAAGCGGTGCTGGCCGAGGCATCGAGCCGTCTGGCGCAGTTGCGCCGCGAAGCCGCCGGGCACCAGGCCCAGGCCCATGCCTTGCAGGTCGAGACCCTGCGGGTGCGCCAGCAGGCCGAGCAGTCACGTGCCAGGGGCACGCAGCTAGCCGCGGAGCTGGCCGAGATCGACGCGATGCTGGACGAGTTGCAGGAGCGCCGGGTGACCGCCGAGGCGCGGTTCGAGGAACTCGACATGCAGCTGGCCGACGCGCAGGAGCGCCACACGCAGGTCGATGACCGGGTCATCCACGCCGAACGCGCCTTGTCCGAGAGCCGGGAACAGCAACGTGGCGTCGAGCGCCAGGCGCAGGAGGCGGATTTCGCGCTGCGCAGCCTGCGCTCGCGCCAATCCGAGCTCGAGCGTGCCATCGCCACCGCAAACCAGCAGGCTGCGTCGATCGCGCAGGAGCAGTCCACCGCCGCGCAGGATCTGGCGCGGCTGAGCGATGCCGCGGCCCAGGCCGGATTGCTCAGCGCGCTGGCAGTCAAGCTCGAGCGCGAGAAGGAACTGGGCACCAATCGCAGCGAATACGACGACCTGACCGCCAAGCTGCGCGCCAGTGACGAACGCCGGCTCGAACTCGAGCGCGCGCTCGATCCGATGCGCCAGCGTATCACCGAACTCCAGCTCAAGGAACAGGCGGCCCGCCTGGGCTGCGAGCAATACCGGCAATTGCTCGACGACGCGCATGCCGACATCGAATCACTGCGCGCGTCGCTGATCCAGGGCAACGTGCGGCTCGCAGGCCTGCAACAGTCCATCGACCGGCTCCACGCCGACCTCGCTGCGCTGGGTGCCGTCAACCTGGCCGCGCTCGAGGAACTGACGTCCGCTCGTGAACGCAAGCATTTCCTCGACGCCCAGTCGGCCGACTTGCAGGAAGCCATGACGACGCTCGAAGATGCGATCCGCAAGATCGACGCCGAGACACGCGAGTTGCTCTCTGGCACCTTCAACACGGTCAACGAACACTTCGGCCGGATGTTCCCCGAGTTGTTTGGTGGTGGCAACGCCCGGCTGGTCATCACCGGCGAGGAGATCCTCGATTCCGGCGTGCAGGTGATCGCCCAGCCCCCGGGCAAGAAGAACCAAACCATCCACCTGTTGTCCGGCGGCGAGAAAGCGCTGACCGCGATCGCGCTGGTATTTGCGATTTTCCAGCTCAACCCGGCACCCTTTTGCCTGCTCGACGAGGTCGATGCGCCGCTGGACGATGTCAACACCGAGCGTTACGCCAAGCTGGTCACCAGCATGAGCCAGGAGACACAGTTCCTGTTCATCAGCCACAACAAGATTGCGATGGAAATGGCAAGACAACTGATCGGCGTGACGATGCAGGAACAGGGCGTGTCGCGCATCGTCGCAGTCGACATGGACGCGGCGATCAACCTGGCCGAAGCGGCCTGACGCCATGGGGGACAGCATGAGCACCTTGCAGATCGGTTTGGCCATCGCTGGCGGGCTGGTTCTGGCAGCTGTCGTCGCCCATGGCGTCTGGTCGGCGCGCAAGGTCGCGCCACGACAGGCGCAGCCCGGTGACGGCGACGACACACGACGCGAACCGGCGGGTATCGAGCCCAGTCTGGACGACGCCGAGTTTGCGGCACCGTCGGCGCCGCAGCCGTCCGCCGAGAGGCGACCCGGTCTCGATGCGCTGATCGATGTCATCGTACCGATCGCGCTCGAAACCGAAGTGCATGGCGAAGCGGCGCTGGCCGCATTGCCCACGACCCGGCGCGTCGGCAGCAAACCCTTTGCGGTCGAAGGCCTGAACGTCCAGAGCCGGCACTGGGAAATGCCCTGTGCAGGCCAACGGTACGAAGCATTCCAGGCTGGCGTGCAGCTGGCCAACCGTTCTGGCTCGCTCAACGAGATCGAATTCTCCGAATACGTGGCCAAGGCGCAGACATTTGCCGACGCTGTCGGTGGGACCCCTGATTTCCCCGACATGCTGGAGGCCGTGGCGCGGGCGCGCGAACTGGACCTGTTCGCCAGCGCCCACGATGCGCAACTGGGCTTCACTTTGCGTGCGCGCAGTGCAGCCTGGAGCCCCGGTTATGTGCAACAACACGCTGCGCGGCTGGGTTTCGTACTCGGGGCCTTGCCTGGCCGCATGGTGCTGCCGGCCAGCGGGGCCGGCGCACCGCCGGTGCTGAGCCTGGGTTTCGACACCCAGGCGGCACTGGCCGACGACCCGGCGCAGGCTGCGGTTCGCGAGGTGTCGCTGGCGTTGGACGTGCCGCAGGTCGAACGGGCCGAACAACCCTTCGTGCGGATGCGCGATGTGGCCCAGGCGATGGCCCAGGCGATGGATGGCGTGGTGACCGACGACAACGGGCAGGTGCTGGCGCGTGACACGATGGATCACATCGGAGGCGAACTCGATGGCCTGTACGACACGTTGCAGGCGCGGGATCTGACAGCCGGCTCGGCCCTGGCCCGGCGCCTGTTCTCCTGACATCAGCGCCTGCCGCGCAACCTGGGCAGCCATGCAGCCACCCATCGACTCCCCGGGCAGCCCGCTGGCAGGCGACGCAGATGCGGCCCGTGCGCGCGCGCTCGGCGACAGCCTGCACCGCCACGCGCGCCAGTACTACGTGCTGGACGATCCGCTGATTGCCGACGCGCAGTACGACCGACTGTTCCAGGAACTGCAGGCGATCGAACAGCGAAGGCCCGATCTGCTGCGGCCCGATTCGCCGACCCAGCGGGTGGGCGGTAAACCGCTGGCCCAGTTCGCACCGGTTCGCCATGCGCTGCCGATGCTCAGCATCCGCACCGAAACCGATACCTTGGCCAGCGGGGCCGAGGCGTTTGATGCGCGACTGCGCCGCGAACTTGGGCTGGGCCCTGATGCACCACCGCTCGACTATGTGGCCGAGCCCAAGTTCGACGGCCTGGCGATGAGCCTGCGTTATGTCGACCAGGTGCTGGTGCAGGCCGCCACCCGGGGCGATGGCGAGACAGGCGAGGACGTGACACAGAACATCCGCACCATCGGACAGATTCCGCTGTGCCTGCCGGCCGATGCGCCGGCTTTGCTCGAGGTGCGCGGCGAGGTCTACATGCGACGCGATGACTTCGAGCGCCTCAATGCGTCGCAGCTTGACAAGATCGCCGCCGGCGCCAAGGGCGAGAAGACCTTTGTCAACCCGCGCAACGCGGCCGCTGGAGCAGTGCGTCAGCTGGACCCGGCCATCGCAGCCAGGCGGCCGCTGAGTTTCTTTGCCTACGGGCTGGGTCAGCTGACACCGCCCGAGCAAGGCGGGCCGGCGATCACCGAACATTTCGCGATCCTGCAGCGGCTGCGGGCCTGGGGTTTTCCGGTCAGCGACCTGGTCGAGATGGCCAGCGGGCCGCAGGCACTGGTGACCTACCATGCCAAGGTTGGCGCCCTGCGCGACGCGCTGGCATTCGATATCGACGGCGTGGTCTACAAGGTCAACCCGATCGCGCTGCAGCAGCGCCTGGGTTTCGTGAGCCGCGAGCCGCGCTGGGCGGTGGCGCACAAATACCCGGCCCAGGAACAGGTCACGACGGTGCTGGGCATCGAGGTGCAGGTCGGGCGCACCGGCAAGCTGACGCCGGTAGCCAAACTGGCACCGGTATTTGTCGGCGGCGTGACCGTCACCAATGCCACCTTGCACAACGAGGACGAGGCACGCCGCAAGGACGTGCGGATCGGCGATACCGTGATCGTGCGGCGTGCCGGCGACGTGATTCCCGAGGTGGTATCGGTGCTGCCCGAGCGGCGTGTCACGGACGCGCGGCCGTTCACGATGCCGAGCCATTGCCCGGTGTGTGGGTCGCAGGCGGTGCGCGAGGAGGGCGAAGCCGACTTCCGCTGTACCGGCGGCCTGTTCTGCGCAGCGCAACGCAAGCAGGCGATCCTGCATTTCGCACAGCGCCGGGCGGTCGAAATCGAGGGCCTGGGCGACAGGCTGGTGGATCAGCTGGTCGACAACCAGCTGATCCGTAACCTGCCCGACCTGTACCGGCTCGGCCTGGCCGCGCTGGCCGGGCTCGACCGCATGGCCGACAAGTCCGCGCGCAACCTGCTCGATGCGCTGGAGCAATCCAAGCAGACCACCTTGCCGCGGTTCCTGTTCGGGCTGGGCATACGCCATGTCGGCGAGGCGACGGCCAAGGAGCTGGCGCGCCACTTCGGCCTGCTCGATGCCATCATGGAAGCGACCGAGGAGCAGTTCCTGCAGGTCAGCGATGTCGGACCCATCGTCGCCCGCAGCCTGCAGCAGTTCTTTGCGCAGCCGCACAACCGGGAGGTTGTCGAACAGCTGCGCGCCTGCGGGGTAATCTGGGAGGAGGCTGCGCCAGCGCGGCAGCAGGCATTGCGATTCACCGGGATGACCTTTGTCATCACCGGCACCTTGCCATCACTGGGCCGCGAGCAGGCCAGGGAACTGATCGAAGCGGCAGGCGGCAAGGTCGCCGGCTCGGTCAGCAAGAAGACCGGTTATGTGCTCGCCGGCACCGAGGCCGGCAGCAAGCTCGACAAGGCGCTGGCGTTGGGCGTGCCGGTGATCGACGAGAACCAACTCAAGGAGATGCTCGATGGCAGTGCGTGAAATTCTCAAGATGGGCGACGCGCGGTTGCTGCGCGTGGCGCAGCCGGTGACCGAATTCGACAGCCACGCGCTGCATCTGCTGATCACCGACATGCTCGACACGATGCACGCTGCCGACGGTGCCGGCCTGGCGGCGCCACAGATCGGCGTCGACCTGCAACTGGTCATCTTCGGCACCGATGCGGTCAACCCGCGTTACCCGCACGCTGCGCCGATCCCGCGTACGGTGCTGGTCAACCCGGTAATCACGCCGGTACCCGCGCTGGACGGCGAGCCGGAGCTGGTCGAGGATTGGGAAGGTTGCCTGTCGGTACCGGGCCTGCGGGCGGTCGTGCCGCGCCACGACCGGGTGCGATACGCCGGGTTCGACCAATATGGCGACCCGATCGAGCGCGAGGTCGAGGGTTTCCATGCGCGGGTCGTGCAGCATGAATGCGACCATCTGGTGGGCGTGTTGTATCCGATGCGGGTGCGCGATTTCAGCCGTTTCGGCTTCACGTCGGTGCTGTTTCCCGGGCTGGACGCGGTGCAGGACGACTGACAAGCGCCGGGCCGCGGCGTCAGGCCAAGGTCTGCAACAACTCCGTCTCGACCGCGATCTGGTCCCGGTTGTACTGCAACTGCGCGCCGTCGATCAGGAAGGTGTCATCGACCCGCTCGCCGAGTGTCACGATCTTGGCCAGCTGCAGGTTGATCTGGTGCCGCGCCAGTACCCGGGCCACCGCGTACAGCAATCCGACACGGTCGCTGGCGGTGATGTTGAGCAGCCAGCGCTGGCCTTTTTCGTCCGGACGCAAGGTGACGCGCGGTGTGATCGGGAAACTCTTGACCCGGCGCGATACGCGGCCCTTGCCGGGTTCCCGCAACGGCGCCGTATCGGCGATGGCCTCGGCCAGCCCGGACTCGACCATGCTGGTCAGTTCCCGGTAATGCTCGGGCATCGATGCGGTGACGACCTGGAAGGTGTCGAGCGCATACCCGTTACGGGCGGTGTGGATGCGCGCGTCCAGGACACTGAAGCCGCCGCGATCGAAATAACCGCACATGCGTGCGAACAGGTCGCTCTGGTCGCGGGTGTAGACCATGATCTGCAGTCCTTCGCCGACCGGCGATCGGCGCGCCCGCACGATCGGCTTGTCGGCCCCCACATGGCGCGACAGATGGCGGGTGTGCCAGGCAATCTCGGCTGCGTCGTGGCGCATGAAATAACCCACATCCAGCGTGTCCCACAACTTCCTGTGCGCCTCGTGCGGCAAGGCGTACAGGGCGATCCCCACCAACGCCTCGCGTTTGCGCGCCTCCACCTCGGCCTGTGGATCGGGTGATTCGCCGCCCAGCGCGCGCCAGGTCGCCCTGTACAGGTCTTCGAGCAGCTTGCCCTTCCAGGCATCCCAGACCT